>NZ_JARAWX010000019.1:0-180803 GCF_033793585.1 Streptomyces sp. MI02-7b
GTTACATTTCGAACCCGGAAGCTAAGCCTTTCAGCGCCGATGGTACTGCAGGGGGGACCCTGTGGGAGAGTAGGACGCCGCCGAACAATTCTTCAGCCTGTCCCCGGAGATCGATCACGATCCCCGGGGACAGGCTTTTTTATGCCCTGGGGTAGGGTCGGGTGGAATCATTCGGCGCGTACGTACAAGCAAGTAGGAGGGGCCCCCGGTGGAGGTCCAGGAGACACGGGTGCAGACGGATCGGGTCCTGACGATCCCCAACATCCTGAGCATGGCACGACTGCTCGGCGTGCCGGTTTTCCTGTGGCTGATCCTGTGGCCGGAGTTCGGCGGCCCGAAGGCCGACGGCTGGGCCCTCCTCGTCCTGGCCCTGAGCGGCATCAGCGACTACCTCGACGGCAAGCTCGCGCGCCGCTGGAACCAGATCAGCAACCTCGGCAGGGTGCTGGACCCGGCGGCGGACCGGCTGTACATCGTGTCGACGCTCGTCGGCCTGACGTGGCGCGGCATCCTCCCCTGGTGGCTGACGGCCATCCTGGTGGCCCGGGACGTCGTCCTCGGGGTGATGATCCTGGTCATGAGGCGGCGCGGCTGGGGCCCGCCGCAGGTCAACTTCATGGGCAAGGCGGCGACGTTCAACCTCATGTACGCCTTCCCGCTGTTGCTGCTCAGCGACGGTGACGGGTGGCTGAACACACTCGCTGCTATTTTCGGATGGGCGTTCGCCGGATGGGGTACAACCCTCTACTGGTGGGCAGGAATCTTGTACGTGGTCCAGGTCCGCCGACTCGTGAGAGCGGACGCCACGGCCGATTGAGCCCGCGATCCCCGGCAGGACTGGCCTCCCGCCGGGTACCCGACGTGTGACCAGGGGTCCGCAGGACCTCGGGGGTCCGGTCCTCCGAGGTCGAGAGAGCGGGTGACGTCGGCAAGCCAGTCGTCTCTTCAAGGAGGACGCTTCCGACATGAAGGCCGTCGTGATGGCCGGCGGCGAGGGCACACGCCTTCGCCCGATGACCTCGAGCATGCCCAAGCCGCTGCTGCCGGTCGTGAATCAGCCGATCATGCAGCATGTGCTCAAGCTGCTCAAGCGGCATGGTCTGACCGAGACCGTGGTGACCGTGCAGTTCCTCGCCTCACTCGTCAAGAACTACTTCGGCGACGGTGAGGAGCTCGGCATGGAGCTCACCTACGCGAACGAGGAGAAGCCGCTCGGTACCGCCGGTAGCGTCAAGAACGCCGAGGACGCGCTCAAGGACGATTCGTTCCTGGTCATCTCAGGTGACGCGCTCACCGACTTCGACCTGACCGAGCTCATCAATTTCCACAAGGAAAAGGGCGCACTGGTCACGGTCTGCCTGACCCGGGTGCCCAATCCCCTGGAATTCGGCATCACCATCGTCGACGAGGAAGGGAAGGTCGAGCGCTTCCTCGAGAAGCCGACCTGGGGCCAGGTCTTCTCGGACACGGTGAACACCGGTATCTACGTCATGGAGCCCGAAGTCTTCGACTACGTCGAGGCCGATGTCTCCGTCGACTGGTCCGGCGACGTCTTCCCCCAGTTGATGAAGGAAGGCAAGCCGATCTACGGCTACATCGCCGAGGGGTACTGGGAGGACGTCGGCACGCACGAGAGCTACATCAAGGCCCAGGCCGATGTGCTCGAGGGCAAGGTCGACGTCGACATGGAGGGCTTCGAGATCTCGCCCGGAGTCTGGGTCGCCGAGGGCGCCGAGGTCCACCCGGACGCGGTGCTGCGCGGGCCGCTGTTCATCGGCGACTACGCGAAGGTCGAGGCGGGCACCGAGATCCGCGAGCACTCCGTGGTCGGCTCCAACGTGGTCGTCAAGTCCGGTGCCTTTTTGCACAAGGCCGTCGTGCACGACAACGTGTACATCGGCCCCCAGACGAATCTGCGCGGCTGCGTCATCGGCAAGAACACCGACGTCATGCGGGCGGCGCGGATCGACGACGGCGCGGTCATCGGCGACGAGTGCCTGATCGGCGAGGAGTCGATCATCGCGGGCAACGTCCGTGTCTACCCGTTCAAGACGATCGAGGCCGGCGCCTTCGTCAACACCTCGGTCATCTGGGAGTCCCGCGGGCAGGCCAATCTCTTCGGCGCGCGCGGCGTCTCCGGCATCCTGAACGTCGAGATCACCCCGGAGCTGGCGGTACGGCTGGCGGGCGCGTACGCGACGACGCTCAAGAAGGGCTCGACCGTCACGACGGCCCGCGACCACTCCCGCGGCGCGCGTGCGCTGAAGCGGGCGGTGATCTCGGCGCTGCAGGCCAGCGCCATCGACGTGCGGGACCTGGAGAACGTGCCGATGCCCGTGGCGCGTCAGCAGACCGCGCGGGGCAGCGCAGGCGGCATCATGATCCGTACCAGCCCGGGGATCCCGGACTCGGTCGACATCATGTTCTTCGACGAGCGGGGCGCGGACCTGTCGGCCGCGGGCCAGCGGAAGCTGGACCGGGTCTTCGCGCGCCAGGAGTACCGCCGCGCCTTCCCGGGCGAGATCGGGGACCTCAACTTCCCGTCGAGCGTCTTCGACTCCTACACCGGTGCGCTGCTGCGGGCCGTGGACACCTCCGGCATCGCCGAGGCGGGCCTGAAGGTGGTCGTGGACGCCGCCAACGGCAGCGCGGGCCTGGTTCTGCCGAGCCTGCTCGGCCGGCTCGGCGTGGACTCCCTCACCATCAACCCGGGCCTGAACGAGGCACGGCCCACCGAGACCTCCGACGCCCGCCGGGCGGGACTGGTGCGGCTCGGGGAGATCGTGGCCTCCTCGCGCGCGGCGTTCGGCGTGCGGTTCGACCCGGTCGGCGAGCGGCTCTCGCTGGTGGACGAGCGCGGCAAGATCATCGAGGACGACCGCGCGCTGCTGGTCATGCTCGACCTGGTCGCCGCGGAGCGCCGCAGCGGTCGTGTGGCACTGCCGGTGACCACGACGCGCATCGCCGAGCAGGTGGCCGCCTACCACGGCACACAGGTGGAGTGGACGACGACGTCGCCCGACGACCTGACCCGGGTCGGCCGCCAGGAGTCGACGATCTTCGGTGGGGACGGCAAGGGCGGCTTCATCATCCCCGAGTTCAGCAGTGTCTTCGACGCCTCCGCCGCGTTCGTGCGGCTGATCGGGCTGGTGGCCCGTACCCAGCTCACCCTGAGCCAGATCGACGCCCGCATCCCGCGCGCCCATGTCCTCAAGCGGGACCTGGCGACGCCATGGGCGGTCAAGGGCCTGGTCATGCGCCGCGTCGTGGAGGAGGCGGGGGACCGCTCCGTCGACACCACGGACGGGGTGCGCGTGGTCGAGTCCGACGGACGCTGGGTGATGGTGCTGCCCGACCCGTCCGAGGCGGTCACCCATGTGTGGGCGGAGGGCCCGGACGACGCGTCCGCGCAGGCCCTGCTCGACGAATGGTCCGCGATCGTGGACAGCGCCGGCCGCTGATCACGCTCCGCGTACGGCTCACGGGCTCCTCCCGGCGCGCGCAACGGCGCGCCGGGAGGGGCCCGTTCGAGGTGGGAGGCGGCGACGTGCGACGATGTGCGGCATGCCGCAGCAGCACTCCGATCGGAGCAGCCCCAGTGACAGGGCGGTGAACCGGCGCCCCGATGCCTCCATGTCGCTGCTGACCAACGTCATGGAGCACAGCCTCGACGACGGATACGCCGAGGCCGCAGCACGCAGGGGCGAGACCGGCACCTCCCGGCTGCCGGGGTCCCTGCGCGGCAAACTGGTGCTCGCGTTCGGGCTGGTGCTCGCCGCCGTCGTGGTCACCGTGGGAGCGGCGCAGACGCAGGTCGCCGCGCCGACCCTGGCCAAGGAGCGGCAGAAGCTCATCGACCGCATCCAGTCGGAGACGGCCGCCGCCGACGAACTGCAAGGCAACGTGGACACGCTGCGCGACGACGTGGCGGCGCGGCAGCGTGAGGCGCTCAAGGCGCAGGGCGGCGGCGGTGCCGAGCAGGTGGCGCTGCTGGCGGGTGCGACGCCGGTGACCGGGCCGGGCATCAACGTCGAGATCGACGACGCCAAGGAGGCGTCGTCGGGCGGCGGCGGCAATCCGCGGACCACCAGTGGCTTCTCGGACACGGGACGGGTCCGCGACCGCGACATGCAGCGGGTCGTCAACGGCCTCTGGGCGTCGGGAGCGGAGGCGATCGCGGTCAACGGGCAGCGGCTCACCGCCCTGTCGGCGATCCGCGCCGCCGGAGACGCCATACTGGTGGACAACAGGCCCCTGGTGCCGCCCTACACGATTTCGGCTATCGGGAACCCGCAGCACCTCAGTACGTCTTTCCAGGACAGTGCGGACGGACAGTATCTTCACGTCCTGCACGAGAACTACGGGATCCGCGTGAGCATCTCCCAGGAGGAGAAGCTGAGTCTGCCGGCGGCGCCGAGTCTGATCATCCGCTATGCGACGCCGGTCCCCTCGGCCGGTTCGCCGGACGCAAACGGAACTGGGAAGGGCACGAATTGATCGCCGTACTGGGCCTGATCGTTGGAGTGGTGGTGGGCCTCGTGGTCCGCCCCGTGGTGCCGACGGTGGTCGAGCCCTACCTGCCCATCGCCGTGGTGGCCGCGCTCGACGCCGTCTTCGGCGGTCTGCGTGCCATGCTCGACGGGATCTTCGACGACAAGGTCTTCGTCGTCTCGTTCCTGTCCAACGTCGTGGTGGCGGCCCTGATCGTGTTCCTCGGTGACAAGCTGGGGGTCGGGGCTCAGCTCTCCACGGGTGTGGTGGTCGTCCTCGGCATCCGCATCTTCTCCAACGCGGCGGCCATCCGCCGCCATGTCTTCCGGGCGTGACAGCACGATGACCGACGAGCACGGCCAGAACGACGAGAACGGCCGGGAACCGCAGGGGCCGGTGCCCGGGCCGGAGTCCGGCCTGCCCGAAGGAGCGCCCGACGGCACCCCGGAGCGCCCGGCGGGCCCCGCGTCCCCGCAGCAGCCGCCCGCGGCCGCGCCGGCCGGCGGCCCCGGGGAGCCCGAAACGGCGCCGCCCGCACCGGAGTCGGGGCGGTCCACCGAGGCCTCGTCGGCGCCCCTGCCCGATGCTGAGCCCGCTCCCGAGCCCGACCCCACGCCGCCGGTACCCCACGAGCACGCGCCCGCGCCGTCCACCGCCGTGTCGACCGGCCGCCAGCGGCTGAAGGCCGGCCTGTGGCCGCCGCGGGCCAGCCGCGCGCAGCTCATCGTCGCGCTGCTGCTGTTCGTGCTCGGGCTGGGTCTGGCGATCCAGGTGAGTTCGACCAGCGACACCAGCGCGCTGCGCGGCGCCCGCCAGGAGGACCTGGTGCGGATCCTGGACGAACTCGACAACCGCACGCAGCGGCTCGAGGACGAGAAGCAGCGCCTGGAGGACCAGCGCCGGGAGCTGGAGAACAGCTCCAACCAGGCCGAGGAGGCCCGCAAGCAGACCGAGCAGAAGGCCGCCCAACTCGGCGTGCTGGCAGGCACGGTCGCGGCGCGGGGCCCGGGCATCACGCTGACGATCACCGACCCCAAGGGCGGGGTCGAGTCCGACATGCTGCTCGACACGTTGCAGGAACTGCGGGCCGCCGGGGCCGAGGCGATCCAGATCAACGACGTCCGGGTGGTCGCCGACACGTACTTCACGCAGGGTGCCGACGGTGCCGTGGAGATCGACGGCCACAAGGTCGACCGGCCCTACCGCTTCAAGGTCATCGGTAATCCACAGGATCTCGAACCCGCGCTGAACATCCCGGGAGGCGTGGTACAGACTTTGGAGAAGGAGCAGGCCACGGTCGATGTGACGCGTTCGCAGAAGATCGTCGTGGATGCCTTGCGGCCGCCGGAGCAGCCTGACTACGCTCAGTCGTCATCCCGGTGAGCCGGGCACGAGTGGGGGTGCGCGGGGGAGGGCATCAGATTGCGGGGGGTCGCCGCACCGTTGGGGTGGTGCGTGAGGGAAACTGTGTGTTGGTCGTGACTGAGGGTTCGTCCTGCCCCACGGGCGGGTCTGTGTCGTTCAAGGGGAATCGCCCGTGAAGTTGTTCGGTAAGTGGTTCGGCAAGAGTGCGCGTCCGGCCGGTGACAGCCCTACGGCACGTCACCGGGCGCCGCGGCACGCGCAAGATGAGTCCATGGGCGAGGAGCGCCCGCTGTTCCGGGATCAGGGCGCTGCTCCGGGTGGCGACATTTCGGGCGGTCATGGTGCGGTTTCTGTTGACCCTGCCGCATCGGGGCGCATAGGTTTCGAGCAACCATCAGGCTCTAGCACGGGTGGAGGGTCCTTGCCGGTCTGTACGCGGTGCGGTTTCCAGAACGCGGAAGCGAGCCGCTTCTGCTCCAACTGTGGCGCGCCGCTGCGTGCCGGAGTGCCGTCGGAACGTGCCTCCGAGACCACGTCCACGATCTCGATCTCCGGCCTGGAGGCCTACGAGGCCGAGGTCACCGGGCAGACCGTGCTTCCCGCGCTGTCCCCGGAGGCCCAGGCGGCGGTCGACGCGCTGCCCCCGGGCTCGGCGTTGCTGGTCGTGCGTCGCGGTCCCAACTCGGGAAGCCGCTTCCTGCTGGACGGTGAGCTGACGACGGCCGGGCGCCACCCGGAGGGTGACATCTTCCTGGACGACGTCACCGTCTCCCGCCGTCACGTCGAGTTCCGGCGGGGCCAGGACGGCAGCTTCACGGTCGCCGACGTCGGCAGCCTCAACGGCACGTACGTCAACCGGGAGCGCATCGACTCGGTGACCCTGGCCAGTGGTGACGAGGTTCAGATCGGCAAGTACCGGCTGGTTTTCTACGCGAGCCAGTGGGGCGCCTGACCCCGCGAGGGAAGGTTCATGCTTCGTACACCGTCGGGCGGTGCCGGCAACGGCACCGCCACCGCGGAGGACAGACCGCTGAGCATCGGAGCGGTGCTCAACGACTTGCGTGAGGAGTTCCCCGAGGTCACCATCTCCAAGATCCGCTTCCTGGAGGCGGAGGGGCTGGTGGAACCGCACCGCACGCCGTCCGGCTACCGGAAGTTCTCGGTCGGGGACGTCGAGCGGCTCGGTCACGTGCTGCGCATGCAGCGGGACCACTATCTTCCGCTGAAAGTGATCCGCGAGCACCTGGACGCCCTGGACCGGGGCGAGCCGCTGCCGCTGCCCGCTCCCGCGGAGCCTCGGGAGCTTCTGGAGGCCGGTGCCATCGAACCGGATGCCGGCCTGAGGCCGCGGATCGGCCGGGACGAGCTGATGGCCGCCACGGGCGCCGACGACGCCGAGCTGGCGCAGTGGGAGGCGTACGGGCTGGTGGAGGCCGGTTCGGACGGCGACTATGACGCCGAAACGGTGAACATCGCCAAGCTTGTGGCGGATCTGGGACGGTTCGGACTGGAGCCGCGCCACCTACGCGCTGTGAAGGCCGCCGCGGAGCGCGAGGCGGGCCTGGTGGAGCAGGTCGTCGCCCCGCTGCGCTTGCACCGCAATCCGCAGACCAGGACGCACGCGGAGGCGACGGCCAAGGAGCTGGCGGCCCTGTCGGTGCGCCTGCACGCCGCGCTGGTCCAGTCGGCCCTCAGGATCCGGCTCTTCTGACGCTGAGTGACCGGGACGGGGCCCGGCCGGTGACCGGCCGGGCACGTCCCGACTACCCAAACCTGCCGGGCACGTCCTAGGGTTGCTGTGTGAACGAGCTCGACGTCGTGGGTGTCCGGGTCGAAATGCCCTCCAACCAGCCGATTGTGCTCCTGCGGGAAGTGGGAGGCGACCGCTACCTGCCCATCTGGATCGGGCCGGGGGAGGCCACCGCCATCGCTTTCGCGCAGCAGGGCATGACGCCCGCGCGGCCGCTGACCCATGATCTTTTCAAGGACGTGCTCGAGGCCGTCGGCCAGAGTCTGACCGAGGTCCGGATCACCGACCTGCGCGAGGGCGTCTTCTACGCCGAGCTGGTGTTCGCCAGCGGCGTGGAGGTGAGCGCCCGTCCCTCCGATGCCATAGCGCTCGCCCTGCGGACCGGAACCCCCATCTACGGGAGCGACGGTGTGCTGGACGACGCGGGCATCGCCATCCCCGACGAGCAGGAGGACGAGGTCGAGAAGTTCCGCGAATTCCTCGATCAGATCTCGCCAGAGGACTTCGGAACCAGCAGCCAGTGAGGTCCGGCGCAGACCATTCGACGAGCCGTACCCCCTGAGCGGATACGGGAAACCACTCCAGGGGTTGATATCACTCGGCGTGCCGAGCGTGGCGATCGTTGACGCACCCGGAGTGACTGCCTACCGTCGAGATGGAAAGTCCCGATGGCACGTGCGCGTGCCCTCAGGGGTGCGAAGGGACGGGAGGTCGGCGTGAGAAGCACCGGCGACGGTATGGCCGCTGGCGGCCCGTACCCGATGCGCGCGGCCCTGGCCCGCAACGCGGCCGTGGCCTCCGGCGGGGGCGCGGGTGAGATCTCCGGTCAGGAGCCGGAAGCGACGGTCGAGAGCGTCGGCTACCGCGGGCCCACGGCCTGCGCGGCGACCGGGATCACCTACCGCCAACTCGACTACTGGGCCCGTACCGGACTCGTGGAGCCCAGCATCCGCCCGGCCTACGGCTCCGGCACCCAGCGGCTGTACAGCTTCAAGGACGTCGTCGTACTCAAGATCGTCAAGCGGCTGCTGGACACGGGGGTGGCCCTGCAGAACATCCGCACCGCGGTGCAGCACCTGCGTTCCACCAGCCCTGCCGAGCTGGCCCGGATGACGCTGATGAGCGACGGCGCCACCGTCTACGAGTGCACCTCGCCGGACGAGGTCGTGGACCTGCTCCAGGGCGGCCAGGGCATCTTCGGGATCGCGGTCGGCGTCGTGTGGCGCGACGTGGAGAGCGGGCTGGCGCAGCTGCACGGCGAGCGGGTCGACACCGGCGAGACCCTGGTCGGCCACAACCCCGGTGACGAACTCGCCCGGCGCCGCAATCGCGCGGTCTGACCCGCCCTCCCGGCAGGGCCGGCGCCACCCGTCCGCCGTACGGGCGTACGGCGGCTGTCGGTGCCGTAGGGCACCATCGATGACGTGAGAAGCGCGCCGACCATCCTCCATCTGGACATGGACGCGTTCTTCGCCGCCGTCGAGCAGGCCGCGAAGCCGAGTCTGCGGGGCAAGCCGGTCATCGTCGGCGGGCTGGGGCCGCGGGGCGTGGTGGCGACCGCCTCGTACGAGGCCCGTGTGCACGGCGTCCATTCGGCGATGGCGATGGCGTACGCCCGCCGGCTGTGCCCCAACGCCGCGTACCTCGTGCCGCGCTTCGCGGTGTACCGGCAGGTCAGCGATGTCGTCATGGACATCCTGGCCCGGCTGTCCCCGCTGGTGGAGCCGTTGAGCCTGGACGAGGCCTTTGTCGACCTGGAGGCCGGCGGCCTCGCGGACGAGCCGCGGCGGGTGGGGGAGCGGCTGCGGGCCGACATCAGGGCGGCCACGGGGCTCACGGGCTCGGTCGGGCTCGCCGGGTCCAAGCTGCTCGCCAAGATCGCCTCCGAGCAGGCCAAGCCGGACGGCATGGTGGTCATCGAGCCCGGCACCGAGCGCGGGCTGCTGGCTCCCCTGCAGGTACGCACCCTGCCCGGTGTGGGACCCGCCACGGCCGAGCACCTGAGAAGGGGCGGCATCACCACCGTCGGGGACGTGGTGGAGGCGGGCGAGGCCGAACTCGTACGCCTGCTGGGCAAGGCGCACGGCGCGCATGTGCACGGCATGGCCCTGGGCGTGGACGAACGGCCCGTGGTCCCCGACCGCGAGCACAAGTCGATCTCCGTCGAGGACACCTTCGACGTCGACCTCACCGACCGCATCCGGGTGCGCCTGGAAGTGGACCGGCTCGCCGACCGCTGTGTGCGGCGGCTGCGCGCGGCGGGGCGCTCGGGGCGCACCGTCGTGCTGAAGGTCCGTCGGTACGACTTCACGACGCTCACCCGGTCCGAGACGCTGCGCGCCCCGACCGACGACCTCACCGTCGTGCGGGAGACGGCGGAGCGGCTGCTGGAGGCGGTCGACATCACGGGAGGCGTGCGGCTGCTCGGCGTCGGTGTGGCGGGCCTGGCGGATTTCACGCAGGAGGACCTGTTCGCCCAGGCGGCTGAGCGCGAGGAGGCGGCCCCCGACGCCGGGGACTCCGCCGAGGCGGACGAGGACGCGGGACGGTCCGCCGGTGCCGCGTCGGCGCCGGACGCCGCGGAACGGCGCTGGACGCCCGGTCAGGACGTACGGCACACCGAGTACGGCGCCGGGTGGGTGCAGGGCAGCGGTGTCGGCCGGGTGACCGTGCGCTTCGAGGAGCCCCTGTCGGTGGTACCGGGGCGGGTGCGGACGTTCGCGGTCACCGACCCCGACCTGGAGCCGTCCGAGCCGCTGCCGCTGGTGTTATGCGGGAGCGGGTGAGCCGGTGAGCGGGTGAGCGCCGTCGCGGGGCCGCAGGGACCGGTGCGGGACGGTCAGCCGTCGCCGGCCAGCTTGCCGAAGTCCCGGTCCGGCGGCGGCTCGTCGTCCGTCCCCGGGACGGCGCCGGGCCCGTTCATCCCGTAGTGGTGGTAGAGCTGCAGCTCCTGCTCCGGGGAGAGGTGCCGGCCCACCCCGAAGTCCGGCGCGTCCTTGATCAATGCCTTGTCGAACGGGACACGCAGCCCGTCCTCGCCGAACTCGCTCGGTTCCAGGGGGACGAAGGCGTCACGACTGAACAGTCCGGTGCGCACCGCGGCCCACTCGGGCTCGCCGGTGGCGTCGTCCAGGTACACCTCGTCGACTGTGCCGATCTTCATTCCGTTGCGGTCGAAGGCCCTGCGCCCGATCAGGCTCCGCGGATCGATACCGGTCTGCACGGTCCCTCCAACTGGTCGCGATTACTCCTATTTAGGCACGAAAGGTGTCCGCTGTCACATGACTCTTCAACCGAAGCCGCTGGTAGGCTGGCAGTGGCTGGCGACCCCATGCGGGAGAGTCCTGGCGGTGCGAGGCACCGGCCGCCGGGCGCCGAAGGAGCAAACCCTCCCCGGAATCTCTCAGGCATCCGTACCGCATGGGTGAGGTCACTCTGGAAAGCAGGAAGGGCAGCCCGTTCGTGGCGGCCCGTTCCTCACCGACGGTGAAAGCCGTCCTGCTCGCGGGACGGTGAAACTCTCAGGTTCAGATGACAGAGGGGGAGGCCGTGTCGCGCCAGACCAGGAGGCCTCCGCAGATGACCGCCCACCGCATCCCTCTCACCGAGCTGGAGCGCGGCATCCCGTTCGAGCAGCGCCACATCGGGCCCGATGCCGCCGCGCAGGCCAAGATGCTCGCGCAGGTCGGCTACGGTTCGCTGGACGAGCTCACCGCCGCAGCCGTACCGGACACCATCAAGAGCGCCGAGGCCCTGGGCCTGCCGGCCGCGCGCACCGAGCCCGAGGTGCTGTCCGAACTGCGCGCGCTCGCCGACCGCAACCAGGTGCTGCGGCCCATGATCGGCCTGGGGTACCACGGCACCTTCACCCCGCCGGTCATCCTGCGCAACGTCATGGAGAACCCCGCCTGGTACACGGCGTACACCCCGTACCAGCCCGAGATCTCCCAGGGCCGCCTCGAGGCCCTCCTCAACTTCCAGACGGTCGTCGCGGACCTGACCGGTCTGCCCACCTCGGGTGCCTCGCTGCTCGACGAGGGCACCGCGGCCGCCGAGGCGATGGCCCTGGCCCGCCGGGTCGGCAAGGTTAAGCAGGGCGTCTTCCTGATCGACGCCGAGACCTTCCCGCAGACCGTCGCCGTGATCGAGACCCGCGCCGAGCCCACGGGCGTCGAGGTCGTCGTCGCGGACCTCACCGACGGCATCCCCGCGGAGATCGCCGAGCGCGGCGTCTTCGGTGTGCTGCTCCAGTACCCCGGCGCCTCCGGTGCCGTGCGCGACCTCAAGCCCGTCATCGAGCAGGCCCACGGGCTGGGCGCGATCGTCACCGTCGCCGCAGACCTGCTCGCCCTGACGCTGCTCACCTCCCCGGGCGAGCTCGGCGCCGACATCGCCGTCGGCACCACCCAGCGCTTCGGCGTGCCGATGGGCTTCGGCGGGCCGCACGCCGGCTACATGGCCGTCCGCGAGGCGTACGCCCGCAGCCTGCCCGGCCGCCTGGTCGGCGTGTCCGTCGACGCCGACGGCGACAAGGCCTACCGCCTGGCGCTGCAGACCCGTGAGCAGCACATCCGCCGCGAGAAGGCCACCAGCAACATCTGCACCGCTCAGGTGCTGCTCGCCGTGATGGCGGGCATGTACGCGGTCTACCACGGCCCGGACGGCCTGGCGCAGATCGCCCGCCGCACCCACCGCTACGCGGCCGTCCTCGCCTCCGGTCTGCGCGCCGGCGGCGTCGAGGTGACCACCGGCGCCTTCTTCGACACCGTCACCGCCCGCGTGCCCGGACGGGCCGCCGAGGTCGTGGCCGCCGCACGTGAGGCCGGCGTCAACCTGCGCCAGGTCGACGCCGACCTGGTCGGGATCGCCTGCGACGAGACCACCGGCCGCGCCGACCTGGCCGCCGTGTGGGGTGCCTTCGGCGTCACCGGCGACAGCGCCGACATCGAGCGCCTGGACGCTTCCACCGAGGACGCGCTGCCCGCCGGGCTGGTGCGCGAGGTGGACTACCTGACCCACCCGGTCTTCCACCAGCACCGCTCGGAGACCGCGATGCTGCGCTACCTGCGCCGCCTCGCCGACCGCGACTACGCGCTGGACCGCGGCATGATCCCGCTCGGTTCCTGCACGATGAAGCTGAACGCGACCACCGAGATGGAGCCGGTCACCTGGCCCGAGTTCGGCGCGCTGCACCCCTTCGCCCCCGCCGAGCAGGCCGAGGGCTACCTCACGCTCATCCGTGAGCTGGAGGAGCGTCTCGCCGAGGTCACCGGCTACGACAAGGTGAGCCTGCAGCCCAACGCCGGTTCGCAGGGCGAGCTGGCCGGCCTGCTGGCCGTCCGCGCGTACCACCGCGCCAACGGCGACACCCAGCGCACCGTCTGCCTCATCCCGTCCTCCGCGCACGGCACCAACGCCGCCAGCGCCGTGATGGCCGGCATGAAGGTCGTCGTCGTCAAGACCGCCGGTGACGGCGAGGTCGACGTCGAGGACCTGCGGGCCAAGATCGAGCAGCACCGCGACGAACTCGCCGTGCTCATGGTCACCTACCCGTCCACGCACGGTGTCTTCGAGGAGCACATCGGGGACATCTGCGCGACCGTCCACGACGCCGGCGGCCAGGTCTACGTCGACGGCGCCAACCTCAATGCCCTGGTCGGCCTGGCCAAGCCCGGTCACTTCGGCGGCGACGTCTCGCACCTGAACCTGCACAAGACCTTCTGCATCCCGCACGGCGGCGGCGGCCCCGGCGTCGGTCCGGTCGCGGTCCGCGCACACCTCGCGCCGTACCTGCCGAACCACCCGCTGCAGCCCGAGGCCGGTCCGGAGACCGGTGTGGGCCCGATCTCGGCCGCCCCCTGGGGCTCGGCCGGCATCCTGCCGATCTCGTGGGCGTACGTGCGCCTGATGGGCGGCGAGGGCCTGAAGCGCGCCACCCAGGTCGCGGTGCTCGGCGCCAACTACATCGCCAAGCGCCTGGAGCCGCACTACCCGGTGCTCTACACCGGCCCCGCCGGCCTGGTCGCGCACGAGTGCATCATCGATCTGCGCGAACTGACCAAGGAGACGGGCGTCACCGTCGACGACGTGGCCAAGCGCCTGATCGACTACGGCTTCCACGCGCCGACGATGTCGTTCCCGGTCGCCGGGACGCTGATGATCGAGCCGACGGAGAGCGAGAACCTCGCGGAGCTGGACCGCTTCTGCGACACGATGATCGCCATCCGCGCGGAGATCGAGCGGGTCGGCTCGGGGGCGTGGCCCAAGGACGACAACCCGCTGCGCAACGCCCCCCACACGGCGGCGGCGCTGGGCGGGGAGTGGAAGCACTCCTACACGCGCGAAGAGGCGGTGTTCCCGGCGGGCGTGTCGGCCGCGGACAAGTACTGGCCGCCGGTGCGCCGCATCGACGGCGCCTTCGGCGACCGCAACCTGGTCTGCTCCTGCCCGCCGCTGGACGAGTACGACAACTAGTCACCGCCGGCCCGGGACCGGGCCGGGGAGTCACAAGGGTCGGCCCCGCTGTTCGTCGGCGGGGTCGGCCCCTTGTCGTTTCCGCGTCCTCCGCGGCGGCTCCGCGTCGGCGGTGCCGCGGGTCATGCGGCCGTGACGATGTGCTCGCTGCCGAGCGGGCGGTGGGGGGCGATGATCTGTCCGTCGGGGAGCAGTTCGCCGGTGTCCTCGAAGAGCAGGACGCCGTTGCACAGCAGGCTCCACCCCTGCTCGGGGTGGCTGGCGACGATGTGCGCGGCCTCGCGGTCGGAGTGGGCGGCGGACGGGCAATGCGGCTGGTGCGGGCACATGGACGAAGTCTTTCGCTGCGAGTGGTGTGACATACGGCTTGATTGGGTAGGAACCTCAGTCATGGCCGTTCCCCCGTTCAGTCGGTCGGTCCCAGTGTTGCTCTACTGACGGTTTTCCGCAGGGATTTCGCGCGAGCTGTCCTCGATAGTTGGTGACGCTTTCACTCTGGCGGGCGGTTGCCCGGACAATGCAACGCCTCCGTGACCGGTCGGTCACGGAGGCGTACGAGCACCACCCCGGGAAGGAAGCGTCAAGCGGTGGTGCCGAGCAGAGGCGGGGGCGCCAGCCGCAGGGTGAGCACGGGCACCAGGTCGGTGAGCCGGTGCACGCGGTGGGCGGCGATCCCGGGAGGCGCCGGCGCGAGGGGGATCAGCAGGTCCGTGGCGGCCGGTTGGGCCGTTCCGGCGTCGGCACCGGTGTCACCGTGCAGCCACAGGGTCAGCATGTACAGGCCCGGCACCGAGAGCAGGTGCGGCTGGTAGGACGCGGCCAGGGCATCGGCCTGGAGCAACGCGCGCTCGGTCGAGGCCAGGTACGGGCCCTCGCAGAAGTGCGAGAACGCCCATCCGTCCGGCGTGTGGACGGTCTCCCCGGCGGCGACCACCCGGCCCCGGCCCTCCGGCGGCGGGACCGCCGCCTCGCTCCGCTCGCCCGAGTGGATGTGGAAGCGCCAGCCGGTCAGCCGTGCCCTCGGCAGCCCTCCGGAACCGGCGATCACGGGGTCGAGCACGTGCAAAGGCAGCGGGTGCTCGGCGACGAGCAGCCCGGTCGCGGAACGCAGAGAGGGCGTGCGGGCCTCGCGGACGGCGGTGGGCGAGCTGAGTGCGGCGAGAACGCTCCGCAGAGCGGGCGCGGGGGCTGGAGCTACCTGCAGCGGCATGGTGGGCGGCCTCTCATGGGGAGACACGGGTGCTCGATGGGGTGCTAACAGCGCTGTCAGCGGTGAAACAGCAGGCCAGGGCAGGCCCTGCACAAGGGGCGCCGGTGGGTGGCGGCGTGCGGAATCAGCGGGGGCATGCGGATCCCTTTCCCATGGCCGGAGCGTCGCGGGCGCGCGGCGGATCGCGGAGGCTCTGCCTGTGAACAGAGGATATACGAGGTGTGTTCGGGCAGTGTTTCACCTAGCCGTCAGCGATATTAACCGCAAGGCGGATCCAGGTCACCCTGAACGGCCGAATGATCCGCATTCGAACCGTCTCCCGCCCGACGAGCTGCGCATTTTCCGTCGGCACGGACGGCCGAATCTCGTCGGCGTTTTTCACGAGGGTCCGGCCGATGGCAAGTGAATTATGTTCCATGCCATGGGAATGTGCCGGAAGACGGTGCTGCCGCCAGCTTACCGGGTCGCGTGCGTCACAGGGGGCGTTATCGATCTCAACCCTGGGCATGATGTGATCACGGCCCACGCGAGGAGGGACCTTCGATGGGGGAAAAGGTCGCAGCCACCGGGTTCGACCTCTCCGACCGCCAGCGCTACCGCAGGAAGCTGAAGCAGTGCCTGCTGGGGCTGGAGCGGTTGCTGGAGGAGAAGCGGTTCGACCGTCCCCGAAATCTCATGGGGCTGGAGATCGAACTCAATCTGACGGACCGCGACGGCCTGCCGCGCATGATGAACGAGGAAGTGCTCGAGCGCATCGCGAGCCGTGATTTCCAGACCGAGCTCGCACAGTTCAACATCGAAGTGAACATCGCTCCGCACCGGCTTTCCGGACGTGTGCTGGACCGCCTGGCCGAAGAGTTGCGCATGGCACTGGGATATGCCGACAGAAAAGCCCGGGAGGTCGGCGCCCAGATCGTGATGGTGGGAATCCTGCCCACCCTCGGCGCGCAGGACCTGGTGGGCGCCAATCTCTCCCGCGTCGACCGCTACACCCTGCTCAACGACCGCATCCTGGCCGCCCGCGGCGAGGACATCACGCTCGACATCGCCGGCGTGGAACGTCTGACGAGCACGTCCGGCTCCATCGCGCCCGAGGCGGCGTGCACCTCGATGCAGATGCACCTGCAGGTCACCCCGGCCCGCTTCGCCGCGGTCTGGAACGCCGCGCAGGTGGTGGCCGGCCCGCAGGTCGCGCTGGGCGCCAACTCCCCGTTCCTGTTCGGCCGGGAGCTGTGGCGGGAGACCCGCCCGACGCTCTTCCAGCAGGCGACGGACACCCGGCCCGAGGAGCACCGCGCCCAGGGCGTACGTCCGTTGACCTGGTTCGGCGAGCGCTGGATCGACTCCGCCTACGACCTGTTCGCCGAGAACGTGCGCTACTTCCCCTCCCTGCTGCCGATCTGCGAGGACGAGGACCCGCTGCACGTCCTGGACGAAGGCGGGGTGCCGCAGTTGAAGGAACTCACCCTGCACAACGGCACGATCTACCGCTGGAACCGCCCGGTCTACGCGGTCGTCGACGGCGTCCCCCATCTGCGGGTGGAGAACCGGGTGATGCCCGCCGGCCCGACCGTCGCCGACGTGGTCGCCAACACCGCCTTCTACTACGGCCTGGTGCGGGCCCTCGCGGAGGCGCCGCGCCCGGTCTGGACACGGCTGCCGTTCGCCGCCGCCGCGTCCAACTTCGACGAGGCCTGCCGCCACGGCATCGAGGCGGTACTGCGCTGGCCCAGGTCGTCGCGCGGCAGCGGGACGATCGAGGTGCCCGTCGTCGAACTCGTCCGGGAGGAACTGCTGCCGATGGCCGCCGCCGGCCTGGACGGCTGGGGTATCGACCCGGTGGACCGGGACCACTACCTCGGGATCATCGAGGGCCGCTGCCGCCGGCGTACCAACGGCGCCGAGTGGCAGGCCGCCGTCTTCCACCGGGAACTGGACCGAGGACTGGACCGGCAGCGCGCGCTGGCCGCGATGACCGTGCGCTACTGCGAGCTGATGCAGGACGGGGCGCCCGTCCACGAGTGGCCCGTGGAACCCTGAGGCCGCCCCGCACGCGTCGCCCGACGGGCCGATGAGGCAGGATGGCGCGCGTGGAGGGCTCTGTGGACGGCAGAACGATCGACGCGGGCGGCGCCGGGAGCGGCGGCGCCCGCGGACTGGAGCGGCGCACGCTGCGCAGTGAGACCTTGCTGGTGCTCGCGCTGTCGCTCGGCGCCAGCGCGCTCTCGGCGCTGATCAGCTTCATCGGCTCCGTGACCAAACCCGGCGGGCTGAAGGACCAGGCGGCCACCTTGGTGGGCACGCAGGCGCCGGGGCGGCCGTGGCTGGACCTGGCCTGGCAGCTGTTCGGTGTCGCCACCGCGCTGGTCCCGGTGGCCCTCGTGGCCCACCTGCTGGCGCGGGAGGGGACGGGCATGCCGGTGATCGGGTTCGACCTGCGGCGACCGCGTTCCGACGTGCTGCGCGGGGCGGCCGTCGCGGCCGTCATCGGTGGCACGGGGCTGCTGTTCTACCTGGGCGCCCGGGCCTCGGGGGCCAACCTGACGGTCGTGCCGGAGTCCCTGCCGGACGTGTGGTGGAAGATCCCCGTCCTCATCGCCTCCGCGATCCAGAACGCCGTGCTCGAAGAAGTGATCGTCGTCGGCTATCTGCTGCGCCGGCTCGGCCAGTTGGGCTGGACGCCGATGGGGGCGCTGGTCGCGAGCAGCGTGCTGCGCGGCTCGTACCACCTGTACCAGGGCATCGGCGGACTGCTCGGCAACATGGCGATGGGCGTCGTGTTCGTGCTGCTCTACCGCCGATGGGGGCGGGTGGGACCGCTGGTGGCGGCCCACTCGCTCATCGACATCGTGGCGTTCGTCGGGTACGCGGTGCTGGCGGGCAAGGTCGGCTGGCTCCCCACCGCGTGAGCGCGCGGTGGGTCAGGGGCGCGCGTGCAGCTCGCCGTCGACCACCGTCACCGCCCGGCCGGTGAGCAGCACGCGGTCGCCCCGGAGCGCCGTTCGTACCCGTCCGCCGCGGGCGGAGGCCTGCAGTCCGGTCAGCTCGTCGCGGCCCAGCCGGGCCGCCCAGAACGGGGCGAGGGCGGTGTGGGCGCTGCCCGTGACCGGGTCCTCGGGGATACCGAGGGCGGGGAAGAAGCACCGCGAGACGAAGTCGTACCCCTCGGTGTCGGGCGACTCGGCCCGCGCCGTGACGATCAGGCCCCGCCCCGACGGCAGCGCGGCGACCTTCGCCGGGTCCGGGGTGAGGGCCCGGACCGTCTTCTCGTCGGCCACCTCGACCAGCAGGTCGCCCACGTCCTCACCGGTCCCGAGGGCCGACAGGACCTCGGCGCCGATCGCCGGGGCGACGCCCGCGGGCACCTCGACCGGCGTCAGCGGCGCGGTCGGGAAGTCCATCGTGGTCGTGCCGTCCGCCCCCGTGGTCGTCGTCAGCACCCCGCACCGGGCGCTGAACCGCACGGTGCCGGAGGCCGCCCCGCTGGTGTGCAGGGCGTGGGCCGTCGCCAGTGTGGCGTGCCCGCACATGTTCACCTCGGCCGCCGGGGTGAACCAGCGCAGCGCCCAGTCGGCGTCGGGGGCTCCGGGCGTGGGGTGCGCGAAGGCGGTCTCGGAGAGGTTCAGCTCCGCGGCGACGGACTGGAGCCACGCGTCCGCGGGGAAGGCGTCCGCGTCGGGCAGCAGCAGCACGCCGGCGGGATTGCCCGCGAAGGGCAGGTCGGTGAAGGCGTCGACGATTCGAATCCGCATGAGCGTGAGCCTAGGCGGAGTGTGAAGCCGCAGCCCAGGGCCAATCCGGCGGCCGTGGACCCGGGGACCGCCGACGCGCTCCGCACCAGTGGCCCTCGGGAAGTATCCGCATCGGAAAAAGGGATGATCCGCACGAAGGGGGGTAGCCGCCCGATAGGAACAAAATGTGGTGAATGAGGTGATTTCGATGACCGCACGGTCGCGCAGCACGCCGGAACGGCGGGACAGGCACCTCGTGGAGGTGCACAGGAGTCGGGCGAATGCCGGTGGCGCCAGGGAGCGAACGCCGATCGCGCCGTGCGGAACCGGGCGTCGTGACATCGACCAACGGAGGGCATCATGATCGTACTCGGCGTCATCCTGCTGATCGTCGGGTTCCTGCTGGGAATCTCGATCCTGTGGACCATCGGGATCATCCTCGTGGTCATCGGGCTCGTGCTCTGGGTGATGGGAGCCCTGGGCCACGCCATCGGCGGCCGTCGCCACTACTACTAGGCGACCCGGCGAGAAACGCGAACGGCGCGCCATGGGCGCGCCGTTCGGCCTGAGCGGGGCTCACATCGGTCCGGCTAGGCGCAGGACGGGCAGAGTCCGCGGTAGGTGACCTCGACGTCGGACACCGTGAAGCCGAACCGTTCCTCCGCGGGCAGGTCGGCCAGTGGGTCGCCGGTCGGGTGGACGTCGCGGACGGTGCCGCAGTGGGAGCACACCAGGTGCTGGTGCGGCCGGTGCGCATTCGGGTCGTACCGCTTGGCGCGGCCGTCCGTGGCGACCTCTATCACCTCGCCGAGCGAGACCAGTTCGCCCAGGGTGTTGTACACGGTCGCCCGGGAGATCTCCGGCAGCCGCTGCGCCGCGCGGGCGTGCACCTCGTCGGCCGTGAGGTGCACGTGGTCGCCGTCGAGGACCTCGGCAACGACACGCCGCTGGGAGGTCATCCGCCAGCCGCGTCCTCGCAGTCGCTCCAGCAGGTCACTCATGTCGGTTCACCTGTTCAGGTTCGTTGGGATACCCGAAATTTACCAGGGGGCGTCCTGGTGCCGGTGCGAACGGCGTTGGGGTTGGCACGCTTCTTGACTTGGACTGCGTCCATCGTAGGATCGGTTCCGGCAATAGCCAAGGGACTGGAAGCCTCCAGCACGGCAGGAGACAGGGACGTGACGGGATCACCGCAGGCGAACCGCGCGGTGCCGGCCCGGGCGTGCCCTCCCGGCTCCGGAGCGGGCCCTGTTGTCCTGCCGAGCCGTGGCTGAGGGCGTCTTTGTGCTCGTCGCGTCGCGTCCCGTACGCCGCGACCGGCCCCGGTCGTTCGACCGGCGAGGCCCCCTGCCCCCGCTGTCCTGCCGCCCGCAGTGCCTGAGCACCGTGATCCGCCTGGTCCGGAAGGATTCCCATGTCTGAGAACCATGACGCCATCGTCGTCGACGCCAAGACGGAGGGCGGAGGTGGCTGCCCCGTCGCCCACGGGCGTGCGCCGCACCCGACGCAGGGCGGCGGCAACCGCCAGTGGTGGCCGGAGCGGCTCAACCTGAAGATCCTCGCCAAGAACCCCGCCGTGGCCAACCCCCTCGGCGGCGACTTCGACTACGCCGCGGCGTTCCAGAGCCTGGACCTTCCCGCGGTGAAGCGCGACATCGCCGAGGTCCTGACGACCTCGCAGGACTGGTGGCCCGCCGACTTCGGCCACTACGGCCCGTTCATCATCCGCATGGCGTGGCACAGCGCGGGCACCTACCGCATCAGCGACGGCCGCGGTGGAGCCGGTGCCGGGCAGCAGCGCTTCGCGCCCCTCAACAGCTGGCCGGACAACGGCAACCTCGACAAGGCCCGCCGCCTGCTGTGGCCGGTCAAGAAGAAGTACGGCCAGAACCTCTCGTGGGCCGACCTGATGATCCTCGCGGGCAACGTCGCCCTGGAGTCGATGGGCTTCGAGACCTTCGGCTTCGCCGGCGGCCGCGCGGACGTCTGGGAGCCCGACGAGGACGTCTACTGGGGCCCCGAGACCACGTGGCTCGGCGACGAGCGCTACACCGGCGACCGTGAGCTGGAGAACCCCCTCGGCGCGGTGCAGATGGGCCTGATCTACGTCAACCCCGAGGGCCCCAACGGCACTCCGGACCCGCTCGCCGCGGCCCGCGACATCCGTGAGACCTTCCGCCGGATGGCGATGAACGACGAGGAGACCGTCGCCCTGATCGCGGGCGGTCACACCTTCGGCAAGACCCACGGCGCGGGCCCGGCCGACAGCGTCGGCGCCGACCCCGAGGCCGCCTCGATCGAGGAGCAGGGCCTCGGCTGGAAGAACAGCTTCGGCACCGGCAAGGGTGGTGACGCGATCACCAGCGGTCTCGAGGGCATCTGGACCAACACCCCGATCACCTGGGACAACAGCTTCTTCGAGATCCTCTTCGGCTACGAGTGGGAGCTGTTCCAGAGCCCCGCGGGCGCCCACCAGTGGCGGCCGAAGGACGGAGCCGGCGCGGGCACCGTCCCCGACGCCCACGACGCGTCGAAGACCCACGCCCCGACGATGCTGACCACCGACCTGTCGCTGCGCGTCGACCCGGCCTACGAGCAGATCTCGCGCCGCTTCCTGGAGAACCCCGCCGAGTTCGCGGACGCCTTCGCCCGCGCCTGGTTCAAGCTGACGCACCGTGACATGGGCCCGGTCGTCCGCTACCTCGGCCCCGAGGTCCCCAGTGAGACCCTGCTGTGGCAGGACCCGCTGCCCGCCGCGACCCACGGCCTCGTCGACGCCGCGGACGTCGCCGCCCTCAAGAGCCTGGTGCTCGACTCGGGCCTGTCGGTCTCCCAGCTGGTGTCCACCGCGTGGGCGTCGGCCTCGTCCTTCCGCGGCAGCGACAAGCGCGGCGGTGCCAACGGCGCACGCATCCGCCTGCAGCCGCAGAGCGGCTGGGAGGTCAACGAGCCCGACGAGCTCGCGACGGTCCTGCGCACTCTGGAGGGCGTCCAGCAGTCCTTCAACGCCGGCCGGACCGACGGCAAGGGGATCTCGTTCGCCGACCTGATCGTCCTCGCCGGCGGTGTGGGCGTCGAGCAGGCCGCCAAGGAGGCGGGCTTCGCCGTCGAGGTCCCCTTCACGCCGGGGCGTGTGGACGCCGCCCAGGAGCAGACCGACACGGAGTCGTTCGCCGCTCTGGAGCCGAAGGCCGACGGCTTCCGCAACTACCTCGGCAAGGGCAACCGGCTGCCCGCCGAGTACCTGCTGATCGACCGGGCCAACCTGCTGACCCTGAGCGCCCCCGAGCTGACCGTCCTGGTCGGCGGCCTGCGCGTCCTGGGCGCCAACTACCAGCAGTCCTCCCTCGGTGTCCTCACCACGACCCCCGGGTCGCTGACCAACGACTTCTTCGTCAACCTGCTCGACATGGGCACGGTGTGGAAGGCGACGTCGGAGGACGCGAACACCTTCGAGGGCCGCGACTCCGCCACGGGCGAGGTCAAGTGGACGGGCAGCCGCGCCGACCTGGTCTTCGGATCGAACTCCGAGCTGCGCGCGCTGGCGGAGGTCTACGCGAGCGACGACGCGAAGGAGAAGTTCGTGGGCGACTTCGTCGCGGCGTGGGTCAAGGTCATGGAGCTCGACCGGTTCGACCTCGTCTGACCCCCACTCCGACGTCCGACGTCCGATTCTGAAGTCAGGCGTCAGGCGTCAGGCGTCCCACGTCCCGGCGTCCGGGACGGCCCCCTCGGGCCGTCCCGGACGCCGGTGGCGTGTAGGGAGCCCGCCCGCTCCCGGAGCGCCGTGGATACGCTGGGCCTCATGGGGCCTTTCCTGCCGTACCTGCTCCTCGTGGTCTGCCTGGCCGCGGTCATGGGGCTCTTCATGTGGCTGGCGACGGTGATCCGCCGCCGGGGCGTCGCCGGTTCGGCCGTCCGGGCGGCCATGGCCTCCTACGAGGAGGCGTTCCAGGTGACGGCGCACGACGCGCACTACGAGATCCAGGCGCAGGCGGAGCGCAAGGTGCCCGTGATGTCGCCGGACGATCCATGGCGGTCCGGGCGGCCGGGGCGGCGCGACGCCGGGACTTCTCGCCGCGTACCGCCGAAGCGGCGGCTCCGTCGGCGGTCGGGCGGCCTGTGGAGAGCCCGCCGGCGGTGACGCCGCGCGCCGCCTTGCCTGCCCGGGCGGTCAGCGGCGCCGCAGCGACGCGTCGAGCAGGGCCGGCGGGGTGTCGAACTTCTCGTGCGGGGCGAGGTCGACGCCGGGCGGCACGATCGCGTCGATCGCGTCGAGCACGTCGGCCGGGAGCACGGTGTCCGCGGCGGCGAGCTGGGAGTGCAGGTGGTCCAGCGTGCGGGGCCCGATGATCGCGCTGGTCACGGCGGGGTGCGCGGTCACGAACCCGAGTGCGAGCTGGATCATCGTCAGACCGGCCGCGTCGGCGACCGCGGCCAGCCGCTCCACCGCGTCGAGCCGGGCACGGTTGGACGGCACGGTGAGGTCGAAACGCTGGGGGAGGAGCACCGAACGGCTGGTGGTGATCTCCCGGCCCTCACGGACCGCCCCCGACAGCCAGCCCGAGGCCAACGGGCTCCACGCCAGCACGCCGAGGCCGTACTCCTGCGTCACGGGCAGGACGTGGGCCTCGATGCCGCGCTGCAGGATCGAGTAGCTGGGCTGCTCCGTGACGTAACGGCTCAAGCGGTGCTCCCGGGCGGCCCACTGCGCCTGCACGAGACGGTGGGCCGGGAAGGTCGAGGAGCCGAAGTAGCGGATCTTCCCCGCGCGTTGCAGGTCGGTCAGGGCCGACAGCGTCTCCTCGTCGCTGGTGGTCGGGTCCCACCGGTGGATCTGGTAGAGATCGACGTGGTCGACGCCGAGGCGGCGCAGGCTGTTGTCGAGCTCGGTGACCAGCCAGCGGCGTGAACTGCCCCGGTGGTTGCGCTCGTCGCCCATCGGCATGGCCGCCTTCGTGGCCAGCACGATGTCGTCCCGGCGGCCGGCGATGGCCTTGCCGACCATCTCCTCCGACTGGCCGTCGCTGTACATGTCGGCGGTGTCGATGACGTTGATGCCGCCCTCAAGGGCGGCGTCAACGATCGCGGTGGCCTCGTCCTGTGTGGTGCGTCCGATCGCGCCGAAGTTCATCGCGCCGAGCGCGAGCGAGCCGACCTGCACACCGGTGCGGCCCAAGGTGCGGTACTGCATGACCGTGTCTCCTCTGGAGCGGCTTGGTTGTGGGCCCCCCGCTCTGACATCATGAGCAAGCGGAACCCGGTTCCGTTAACGATACGGAACCGAGTTCCGTTTAGCAATCACGAGTGGGAGCGGAAGGACGCCGCGTGCACGACGACGACGAGGGCCCGGGGCGCACGGCCCGGCCCAAGCGGGCGGATGCCCGGCGCAACAAGGAGACGCTGCTCGACGCGGCCGCCGCGATCTTCGTCACGGCGGGCGTCGAAGCGCCGGTGCGCGACATCGCGGCCAGGGCCGGAGTCGGGACGGGCACGATCTACCGCCACTTCCCCACCCGGGCCGATCTCATCGTCGCCGTCTACCGGCACCAGGTGGAGGCCTGCGCCGAGGCCGGTCCGGCCCTGCTCGCGGCCGGTACGGCCCCGTACGCCGCGCTGGCGCAGTGGATCGATCTCTTTGTCGACTTCCTGGTCACCAAGCACGGCCTCGCCGCCGTGCTGCAGTCCGACAACACCGACTTCCAGACCCTGCACGCGTACTTCCTCGACCGGCTCGTGCCCGTGTGCACCCGGCTGGTCGACGCCGCGGCCGCCACCGGCGAGATCCGCACCGACGTGGACGCCTACCAGCTCATGCGCGGTGTCGGGAACCTGTGCATCGGCGCGGAGAACGATCCCCGCTACCACCCGCGCCTGCTGGTCGGGCTTCTCGTCGCCGGACTGCGGCTGCCGCAACCGCGGCCAACGGGGCAGTGAGGCCGCGCGGCTGCTTCTCCGCCGGTCCCGTGTCGAGAATCCGCGGCCGGTTCCGTCCCAGCGGCGAACGCGGCCACAATGGGTCGCACCAGTACCGAGGAGAACCACGATGGCCAAGTACCTGCTGCTCAAGCACTACCGGGGCGCCCCGGCCTCGGTCAACGACGTGCGCATGGACCAGTGGACGCCGGAGGAGATCTCGGCACACGTGCAGTACATGAACGACTTCGCGGCCCGGCTCGTGAAGTCCGGTGAGTACGTCGACGGCCAGGCCCTCGCCCCCGAGGGGACCTGGGTGCGGTACGACGGCGAGGGGCGCCCGCCGGTCACCGACGGCCCCTTCGCCGAGACCAAGGACCTGATCGCCGGCTGGACGGTGATCGACGTCGACAGCCACGAGCGCGCCGTCGAACTGGCCGGGGAACTGTCCGCCGCCCCGGGAGCGGGGGGCGAGCCGATCCACGAATGGCTGGAGCTGCGCCCGTTCCTCGGCTCGCACTGCACGATCACGGAGTGACCTCGTCGATGCACGAGGCCCCGGTCCGGAGCCTCACGCCGAGCGTCCTCGCCGTCCTCGTCCGCCGCGGGGCCGACTTCGCGGCGGCCGAGGACGCCGTGCAGGACGCACTGGTCGAGGCGGTCCGCGTCTGGCCGGCCGACCCGCCGCGGGACGCGAAGGGCTGGCTGGTCACCGTGGCCTGGCGCAAGTTCCTCGACGCCACCCGCTCGGATGCCGCCCGCCGCCGGCGTGAGGACCTCGTCGGCGACGAGCCGGCACCCGGGCCCGCCCCCGCGGCGGACGACACCCTCCAGCTGTACTTCCTGTGCGCCCACCCCTCGCTGACGCCGTCGTCCGCCGTGGCGCTCACGCTGCGCGCCGTGGGCGGGCTCACCACCCGCCAGATCGCCCGGGCCTACCTGGTGCCCGAGGCGACCATGGCGCAGCGGATCAGCCGGGCCAAGCGCACCGTCTCCGGCGTGCGCCTCGATCAGCCCGGCGACGTCGCCACCGTGCTGCGCGTCCTGTACCTGGTCTTCAACGAGGGCTACTCCGGCGACGTCGACCTCGCCGCGGAGGCAATCCGGCTGACCCGGCAGCTCGCCGCCGCGATCGACCACCCCGAAGTGGCGGGACTGCTCGCCCTGATGCTGCTCCACCACGCCCGGCGCGCCTCCCGGACCGCGTCCGACGGCAGCCTGGTGCCGCTCGCCGAGCAGGACCGCGGCCGGTGGGACACCGCGGCGATCGCCGAGGGTGTCGTGATCCTGCAGGCGGCCCTCGCCCGCGACCGGCTGGGCGAGTTCCAGGCCCAGGCCGCCATCGCGGCGCTCCACGCCGACGCGCGAACCGCCGGGGAGACCGACTGGGTGCAGATCGTCGAGTGGTACGACGAGCTCGTGCGCCTGACCGACAGCCCGGTCGTCCGGCTCAACCGCGCGGTCGCCGTCGGCGAGGCCGACGGACCGCGCGCCGGGCTGGCGGCGCTCGCGGCGCTGGACGACGTTCTGCCGCGCCACACCGCGGTGGCGGCCCATCTCCACGCGCGCGACGGCGACCTCGCGACGGCCGCACGGCTGTATGCCGAGGCGGCCCAGAAGGCGCCCAACCTCGCCGAGCGCGATCACCTGACTCGCCAGGCCGCGCGGCTCAACACCCTCAGGCGGCGCTGACGGAGCGAGGCCGGTCGCCTCGTGCGGGCGGGGCGGCGCCTACTGCAGCGGACTGCCGGGACACGAGTCGCCCGACTGCGTCCTCGTCCATCCGCCGCCCAGCACGCGGACGCCCTTGAGCACGGAGGAGTGCTGCGCGTCGACCGATGGAGCCATCGCGCCGCCGCTCCCACCGACGTCCGAGACGAGCGCCCCAGCCGGCGTGATCGCACGGGTCACGGTGCAGGCCAGCTGCCGCATGGCCAGGTGGCTGAAGGGCGGGACGTCCCTGTCGAGGAGCTGCACGGACACGATGTCGTCCTCGCCGATCGCCACCTTGGGGGTCTCTCGCAGACGTGGCAGTTCGGTGGAAGCCGTCGCGGACTCGTATCCACTCGGTCCGTCGAACAGCGAGCTCAGGAGGCCGCCGATGTCCCTGGAGTCGCCGACCTTGCGCAGATAGGGCGCCAGTTCGCCCTTGCGCAGGAAGTAGAGGGGAACGACGGCCGGCGACGCGGGCTGCGCACCGGGGGAGAAGATACCGCTCGCCGCCGGGCCTGCCTGGATGACGCCGGACGGGGGGACACCGCACGCCGCCAGTGTGAGTGCGGCCGTGAGCCCGGTCAGCAGCGCGCAGGCGCGCGCGGCCTTCACCGGGCACCGCCCGCGATGTCGTCGGCGGCCGCGGAGTCGCGGTGCAGAGGGAGTTCGACGGTGAAGGCCGCCCCGCCCCAGGGAAGGTTGGCCGCGCTGATCCGGCCCCCGTGCAGGCGCACGTTCTCCGCCGTGATGGCCAGGCCCAGCCCGCTGCTCTCACTTCTGGTCCGTGTGGTGCTGGCCTTGTAGAAGCGCTCGAAGATGTGCGGCATGGCCTCCTCGGTGATCCCCGGCCCGCTGTCGGTCACCTCGATGACGGCCCATGCCACGCCCGTTCGCTCCTTCCTCACGTCCATGGTCAGCCGCACCGGAGGCGCCCCGTGCCGCAGCGCGTTGCCCACCAGGTTGGCCATGACGACGTCGAGCCTGCGCGGATCCACGCGCGCCCGGAGCACGCCTGGCGCGGGCAGGTAGGCCTCCACCTGGTCCTGCCATCCCCGGGAGGCGAGGGTGCGGCGTACGGACTCGGCCAAGTCGACCTCGTCCAGGTTGAGTTCGACCGCACCCGCGTCGAATCGGGAGATCTCCATCAGGTCCTCCACCAGCCCGCTCAGCCGGATGGTCCCCTCGCTGATGAGCCTTAGCGCGTCGCCGGTCTCCCGGTCGTGGCGCAGCGCGTTCTCGTCCAGCACGTCGGTCAGCGCCGACATCGCGGTCAGAGGGGTCCGCAGCTCATGGGAGACGTCCGCGGCGAAACGACGCGCCTGGGCCTCCAGGCGGCGCAGCTCCGCGACCGACTGCTCCAGCGCGGCCGCTGTGTCGTTGAAGGACTGCGAGAGGTCCGCCAGTTCGTCGGAACCGTTGACGGCCAGCCGGACGTCGAGATGCCCCTCGGCCATCCGGCGCGTCGCCCGGCGCAACGCCCGCACGGGGCGGAGCACGCCGCTCGCGGCCAGCAGCGCCAGCACGACGGCCAGACACAGTGCCACCAGGGTGGCGCGCTCGATGCCGCTCACCATCGCCCTGACATAGCCCTGTTCGGTGTCCTGCGGCACCACCAGGTACATCACCACCCCCGAGAGCCGGGCCTCCTTGGCCCCGGCGGCGGTGTAGGTGACCGGCATGCCGACGACGAGAAAGGGCTGACCGTCGGCGCTCACCCGCTGGAACACCGCCGCACGGGTGGTCCGCACGGACCGGAGCAGCTCCGGACTCAGCCTGTCGAAGTCCGCGCTCGGCGCCCATGCGCGAGTGCCGCCGTACGTGGCCATGACCCGCCAGCCTTCCTGCTGGTGGGCGAAGAGCACCTGGTTGACCGCCACCTGCAGGGCGGACTGGTCGGGCGCCATGGGAGTGTAGGCGGCCACGTCGTCGACACTCTTGCGGAACTGCTGGATGACGGAGTCCTGGCTCTGCTGGAGCACCCCCGTCCGGGCCTCGCGGAAGGCGAGGGCGCCGGTGCTCAGGGCGCTGGCCACGGCCACCAGGGCGAAGGCGACCACCAGACGGGCGCGCAGTCCGCGCAACGGAAGGGGCACGCGTGCCAGGAGTGCCCGGAAGCGGGCGCTCACGGGGAGACGAACCGGTAGCCGAAGCCGCGGACGGTCTGGATGTACTGGGGATCCCCGCCCAGCTCGCCGACCTTGTTGCGCAGGCGCTTCACGCAGGCGTCCACGAGCCGTATGTCGCCGTGGTAGCTGTGCTCCCAGACCGCCTCCAGCAGTTGCTGGCGGCTGAACACCTGACCGGGCGAGGCCGACAGCGTCAGCAGCAGCCGGAGTTCGGAGGGGGCCAGCGCGACGGGTGCACCGCGGTGGGTCACCACGAGCCCGGCGCGGTCGATGACCAGCTCGCCGTGCGCCTCCGCCCTGGGCCGGACGCCGTCGGCGAACCCGGTGTCCTGCCGGCGGAGCACCGCCCGTATTCGTGCGTCGAGCACCCGTGCCTGCACGGGCTTGACCACGTAGTCGTCGGCGCCGGCCTCCAGCCCCACGACCACGTCGATGTCGTCCCCCTTGGCGGTCACCATGATGATCGGCACCTGGTCGCGGTTCCTGATCCGCCGGCACACGTCGAGGCCGGACATCCCGGGCAGCATGAGGTCGAGCACGACGACGTCCGGACGGAAGGGGCGGAGCTGTTCCAGCCCCGCCTCACCCGATGCGGCGGCGAAAACCTCGTGCCCCTGGTGCCGCAGCGCCAACTGGACGGCGTTACGGACATCTGGGTCGTCTTCGACAATAAGGACTCGCGACACGCCGACAGTGTACGCAGACCGCGTTCGGTGACCGCCGTGCCGAATGGCCCCTCCTGGGACCTGTTACAGAAGGGTCATAGAGGGGGCCACTCGTTACCCTTTCGTGACTTTCCGAACCCATGGCCATCATGTGAAATGACCATTTTGAGCTGCCATGCATTCGGCACGAGAGCGGGAATCCGCACCACCCATCGGCAGTGCCGCGGCCTCCCGCCGCGGCGGCAGGCAGGCGCCGTCCCACCGCGGCAGCCGTCGCCGGACCTCCCACCGCCGGGGCCGTCCGCGCCGCCGGGCCGGGCGTTATCTGCTCATGGCGCTGGTGGCGCTCGGCCTGCTCGGCTCCGGGATGTTCTTCCTGGGCGGCGGGCAGAGCGACGCGTCGAGCCACGCGCCGCAGCCGCGGCGCGTGGCGCACCTCACGCACTCGCCCACGCCGCCCCCCACGCCGACGCCGACGCCCACCCCGACGCCGAGCCCCACCGAGATCGCGGTTCCCGCGACAGGCAGCGGCACGTTCACCACCGCGCGTGCCGGTGGCGCGAAGGTCGGTCGCGGCGCGCATCTGATCCGCTACGCGGTCCAGGTCGAGACCGGGCTCGACGTCTCGCCGGACGAGGCGGCGCAGGAGATCGCCGACATACTCGCCGCCCCCCGGGGCTGGACGCACAGTGGGAACAACTCGTTCCGCCTGGTGGGCGCGGGGGAGTCGTACGACCTCATGATCAAGATCGCGACAGCGGGGACGGCGGACGCCCTGTGCTGGGCGGGGATCCACCAGGACACCCACGGCGAGTACAACTGCGAGATCCCCGGCGGAGTGGTGGTCAACCTCAAGCGCTGGGTCAAGGGCTCGCCCACGTTCGACGGCCCGATCCACGACTACCGGGCGCTGATCATCAACCACGAGATGGGGCACTCCCTGGGCCTCACGCACATGACCTGCGCGGGTCCCGGCCAGCTCGCCCCCGTCATGATGCAGCAGATCAAGGGCCTGCACGGATGCGTCGCCAACGCCTGGCCGTACGACAAGAGCGGTCATTACGTCTCCGGACCGCACGTGCCGTGAACCGGCGTTACAGCTTGGTCATGGTCCGGGCCGACAGCCATCACGTGCGGGCACCAGGGTGGACGCCAGTGACAACGCTCCGGCCGTCGAGGCCGTCGAGTGACTCCCACGGTGCGCCGGTCCCGGTGCGCCTCACCTTCGGAGGAAGAGACATGTCCGGATCCCGCGCCGCTCGGAAACTGGCCGTAGCGGTGAGTCTGCTGCCTCTGCTGGCGGCCTGCGGTAGCGAGGCCGCGTCCCGGACGGCGGGCGACGGGAGGGACCCGGCGGCCGCGTCGGGGCAGCTCGAGGCTCCCGCCGACGCGAGTGCGGACCTCAAGAAGCAGTACCTCGTGGAGAATTCGATCGCGGCCTGCATGAAGAAGCAGGGGTTCACCTACACACCCGTGGCGCCCGAGGATCCCGCGGCCTCCTGGGCCACCGACGGGGCCGACTACCAGCTGACGAAGAAGCAGCGGCAGAAGTACGGCTTCGGCATCTACTCGGCCGCCGTCTACCCCGACGACCCCCAGGCGCCCGGCAGCAATGCGTCCCGGAAGGACTCGACCGACACCGTCCACGCGGACTACGTCGCCACGCTCACCCCCGAGCAGAGGACCGCCTACGAGAAGGCGCTGGGTGGCCCTCCGGACCCGAAGACCGGTGCGAAGGACTGGACCGGTTGCCAGGGAACGGCCGACAAACAGGTCTACGGATCGACGACGCCCCAGCAGCGCAGCGAAGAGACCGCGACGCGGATGCAGGCGAACGGGCAGGCCCTCAACGGTGATCCGAAGCTGATCACGCTGGCGCAGTCGTACGCCTCGTGCCTGCGGAAGGACGGCATCCCCGTCACGACCACGCAGCCGACCAGCATCGGGGAGATGGTGAAGCTCCAGGCGAACGTGTCGGCCCCCGTCGGCGCCGGTGCCGGCGCCGCGGCGCTGAACCCCGACGGGACCCCCATCGAGCCCATCGGCAAGGCCGAGGCTCTGCCGCTGCTCACCAAGGACATCGCCCTGGCGATGCAGGACCTGGAGTGCGGCAAGGCGTTCCGGGCCGCCTTCTTCCCGAAGTTCTTCAAGGCCCCGGCCGCCATCGGTGGCGGTGCCGGGTGATGCGGCGGCACAAGGGCGAGAGCAGCCGGCGCAAGCGGTTGGGGAGCATCGTCGTCGCGGTGGGGCTGGTGGGCGCGGGCGGATGGTTCGCCGGATCGCAGATGCAGTCACCGGCGGATGCGGCTGCCGCGCACCGGCCGCCGAAGGCCGAGCCGGTCACGGTCGCGGTCGAACGGCGGTCGCTGACCGCGAGCGTGGTGGCGCAGGGCTCGGTGGAGTTCGCCTCGCCGCAGAGCCTCTCCCTGGCCGGGCCGGTCGGCTCGCCGGATTCGGGCTCCGGGGGGCCGGGGGCCGACGACGGGGTCGTCCAGCGGGTCACCAGGCTGCCGGTCGCCGGGTCGGAGGTGAAGGAGGGCGACGTGCTGATGCAGGTCAGCGGCAGGCCGGTCCTGGTGCTGCGCGGATCCGTCCCGATGTACCGCACGCTGGGCCCCGGTACGTCGGGGGACGACGTCAAGCAGCTCCAGCAGGCGCTGAAGCGGCTCGGCTTCTCCTTCGGCACGGTCACCGGGACCTTCGGGCAGCAGGACGCCGTGGCGGTGAGCCGCTGGTACCGGAGCAAGGGCTTTCGCGCGGAGGAGCCCGGCATCGCGGACAAGCAGCAGCTGGGAACGCTGGAGGCGGCCGTGACCGCGGCCCAGCAGGCGGTCCTCGCGGCGACGGACCCGGGCGACGGTACGGACACCGGTGGTGAAGCCGGAAAGCTGCAGCGCAAGGCGGCACAGCAGCAGCTGGACGCGGCCAACTCCGCGCTGTCGGCCTTCCAGGCCGGCTACGGGACCAAGGTCCCCGCGGGTGAGGTGATCTTCCTGCCGGATCTCCCGGCGCGGCTGGACAAGGTGTCCGTGAAGCTCGGTGACACACCGTCAGGACCGGTCGGCACGGTGACCAGCTCGCGGGTCGTGGTGCAGGCCGTCGTGCCCGGCAACGACGCCAAGCTGCTGCACAAGGGCATGAAAGCGCAGGTGGAGACCCCCGACGGCAAGACGGCGGAGGGGGAACTGGTCGCGCTCGGCGACGATGTGCCGAAGAACGACGCGGGGGCCGGCACGGACTCGGGCGGCACCTCGGGCGGCGGGAGCGGCGACGCGTCGGCCCCCGTGCCGGTGCAGATCTCCCTCCCGTCGGGAGAACTGGCCAAGAACGCCAACGAGTCCGCGAAGGTGACCATCAAGGTGGGTGCGTCGGACGGCGAGGTGCTCACGGTGCCCGTCGCCGCGCTCCACACCTCGGCCGACGGGAAGGCCCGGGTGCAGGTCCGGCGCGGCGGCGAGGTGGTGGACGTCCCCGTCAAGGCGGGTCTGTCCGCGCAGGGGCAGGTGGAGGTCGCGCCGACCGGCGACGCCCTCAAGGCGGGCGATTACGTGGTGGTCGGGCAGTGAGCGGATCGCCGGCGCCTGTCGTGCCCGACGCCGACACCGTCATCCAACTGGTCTCCGTCGACCGGACCTTCGACTCCGAGCCGCCCGTGCACGCCCTGCGGGACGTGAACCTGGCCGTCCGGCGCGGCGAGCACCTGTCGATCGTCGGCCCGTCCGGTTCCGGCAAGTCGACCCTGCTCAACACCCTGGGCCTGCTGGACCGTCCCACCTCCGGCGCCTACTGGCTCGACGGGGTGGAGACCAAGGCGCTCGGCGACCTGGAGCGCACGTCGCTGCGCGGCAGCCGGATCGGATTCGTCTTCCAGTCCTTCCACCTGCTGCCGTACCGCACCGTGGACGAGAACGTCATGCTCGCCGAGGCCTACCGCCGGCCGCGGCCCGGTCGCGGCCGCGCCGGCCGCCGTGCCAGGGCCGAGGAGGTGCTGGAACGGGTGGGCCTGGCGCACCGGATCGGCTTCCGGCCGGACCGGCTCTCCGGTGGTGAGCGGCAACGGGTCGCGATCGCCCGGGCGCTGATGAGCGAGCCCGCCCTGCTGCTGTGCGACGAGCCGACCGGCAACCTCGACAGTGAGAACACCGAGTCGGTGCTCGGCCTCTTCGACCGACTGAGCGAGCAGGGAATGACGCTCGTCGTGATCACCCATGAGGACGCGGTCAGCAAGCGGGCCGACCGCCGGGTGCGGATCCGCGACGGACGGCTCACCGAGGAGAACCGATGAGGACCCAACTCCGGGCCAGAGCACGCGTCCTCGAACTGGTGAACCGTGTGGGCACACCGACCGCCGACCCCTCCGCGGGCTCTCGGCACACCCCTCGGCCGGGAGGTGCGCGGCGTCGCGGAAGGAGCACGCGCGGTCGCCGGGGCATCGAGCGTCCCTGGATGGACTTCCGGGACCTGTGGACCGAGGCCCTGGCGGGGGTGCTCGCCCGTCCGATGCGCTCCGCCCTGACCACCCTGGGCACCGTTCTGGGCATCACCACCCTGGTCATCACCATCGGGGTCTCGGCCACGGCGGGCAACCAGATCGTGGGCCGCTTCGACGCCCTCACCGCCACCTCGGTCACCGTCGCCGTACCCCCGCCGCCTCCCTCGGCCGACCCCGTCCCGCTCGTGGACTGGTCGGGAGTCGACGCGGTCCGCCGGCTGGCCGGAGTCGTATCGGCCGCCGCGATCGCCGACTCCCAGGCCACCGCGAACGTCGAAGTGCGCGCGAACGACGTGGTGGCCCCCGGTGACCTCACCGGCCAGACCCTGGGCGTCCTCGCCGCGTCCCCCACGCTGCCCGCCGCCGTGCACGGCACCATGGCCGCCGGGCGCTTCTTCGACGCCGGGGACATCACCCGGCACGACCGGGTGGCGGTCCTCGGCGACCAGGCCGCACGACTGCTGGGCATCAGCTCGGTGCGCGACTCCCCGGCGGTCTTCCTCAAGGGCCAGGCCTACACCGTGATCGGCATCCTCGGCGGAGCCGAGCGCGAACAGCAGCTCGCCGCCTCGGTGATCCTGCCGCCCACGACGGCCGAGGACCAACTCGGCCTGGGATCGGTGACCCGGGTCCTGATCAACACCGCGCTCGGCGCGGCGCAGCAGGTCGCCCACCAGGCACCGATCGCGCTGGCCCCGGGATCCGAGGACGCCCTCTCGGTCACCGCGCCGCCCGACCCGGCGAAGGCACGCAAGGGAGTGCAGGGCGACGTCAACGGCCTGTTCCTGGTCCTCGGACTGGTCTCGCTGGTCGTCGGGGCCATCGGCATCGCCAACGTGACGCTGGTGACGGTCATGGAGCGGATCGGCGAGATCGGACTGCGCCGCGCCCTCGGCGCCTCACGACGGCAGATCGCCGGCCAGTTCCTGGTGGAGTCGACGACCATCGGCCTCCTCGGCGGCGTCATCGGCGCCGTCCTGGGCATGGTGGTCGTGGTGGCCGTCTCCGCCATCAGGGACTGGACCCCCGTCCTCGACGTACGCCTCGCCCTCGGGGCCCCGGTCGCCGGAGCCCTCGTCGGACTCCTGGCCGGCCTCTACCCGTCACTGCGGGCGTCCCGCATGGAACCCGTCGACGCCCTGCGCTCCTGAGGCCGGCCGGACCGGCCGCCGGCTCAGAAGCCGGCGGTCAGGCCGCCGTCGATGGCGAGAGCCGCGCCGGTGATGAACGGGCTCTCGTCGCTGAGCAGGAAGGCGGCGAACGCGGCGATCTCCGACTCGTCGGCGGCGCGGCCGGTCGGCTGCCGGCCGAGGAGGGCGCTCGCGGCCTCCGGGTTGCTCCTGGTGAATCCCTGCCACAGCGGGGTGTTGACCAGGCCTGTCACCAGGCGCGGCAGAGCCTGATACGCAATGATGCCGGTTCTGAGTGGAGGTCACACCATGAGCCGCACGGTGTTCATACTCCGGTTCGTGAACGGGGAGCCGGAACCTCTGGATGCCGAGGTCGTGCGGGAGGTGCTTGGACCGTACGTCGTGGCCGCCGACGAGGACTTCGGGGATGTGCTGATCCGGACCGCCGACGGCTACGAGGTCCAGGCGGACTTCAACGGTGTCTGCATCGCTGTCGGCCGTTTCCCGCCGGGGCAGTTCTTCGACATCGTGGCCGAACTGGTCGACCGACTCCGTGCCGCCGTCATCCTGACCGATCGTCCCCCGCTCTTGCGCGACGAAGCGGACCGGATCCATCTGCCCGGCGACGCGGAAGACGCCGTCGTCGTCGAGATCACAGGCGCGGCGATCGAGAACTTCGTCTCGGGAATCCCGACCCGTACCCGGTGCCGCCCGGGCCGACCGCGCTGAATGACCGTCACCTCATGGTCCGTGTCGCAGCCCATGTCGGTGCCGGTACTGACGACCCGCCTGTTCCCGCGTGCGCCAAGGCATGGCGGCAGGTCGTCACAGCGGCCCGGCCGGAGTCCCGCGGGCATCCCCCGGGCCGGCATCACTCCATCGACTCCAGAATGCGGTCGAGCGTCCGGCGCCCCATTCCGCTCATCGTCGGATTGCTCTCGACGTAGTACCAGACAACGCCCATCGCCTGTTGGAACGCCCAGGCCTTGCCGCGCTCCCACTCCAGATCGTCGCAGGCCAGCGTCTGTCGGAGCACTTCCCGCGGGCCCTGCTGCAAAAGGTGCCAGGCACTGACCAGATCCAGCGCGGGGTCGGCCGGGCCGAAGCCGCCGGTGTCCAGCACGCCACCGAGCCGGTCTCCCGCGACCAGGACATTGCCGGGAATCAAGTCGCCATGGCTCATCACGTCGGCACCCGTGCGTGGCAACTCCCGAAAGCGGCTCCACACCCGGCGCAACCGGGGCACGTCGAGCAGCCCCTCGCTCTCCTCGAAGCACTTCGCCATCCAGTCGTCGTGATGAGCGAGAACGCCGCCGCGGCCCCCGCCGCTGAAACGCCGCCCCAGCGTCTCGGCCTCCCGGAGAGCTGCGATGAAGGCCGCGAGGTCCTCGGCAAAAGCGTCCGACCCACCCGGGTCGGCATCAGAGGCAACCGTTCCCGGCAGCCATGTCTGGACCGACCACGGCATGGAATAACCCGCTCCGGGCTTTCCCAGGGCTACGGGCTCCGGGACGGGGAACCGGGACACCCGCGCCAGTTCCGCGCTCGCCCGGGCCTCCTGTTCCAGAACCGCCAGTGCCTCGGCGGCATCGGTGGGACGCAGGGGGAAGCGCGCGGAGAGGTCGTTCCCGATGCGGAAGACGGCGTTGACCGTCCCGGTCGACGACAGGAGTCGGATCGCCTTGCCGCTCCACTGGGGGAACTGTCCTCGGACCAGTGCCGCGACGGTTTCGGTGGTCACGACCACTTGGTCCTCGTGCATGGTCATTCGCGCAGGCCTTTCCACTGGTCCCGTTCGAGGCGCCGGAAGCGGACCGGATCAACTGGGACGACGACAGCCAGTATTCATGCGTTCGCGGCCGGATCAACGGGTATTTGCGGGTGCCCAGGTGTCCCCACCGCTCTGGTCGCCCCCGGTCGTCGGCATCCTCGAACCGGCTCACCGCACAGACTGAAGCGGAGCCGCTGGAGCCGGCAGCAGCCTGCCCAGCGGGCGATCGAGCGCGATGGCGACGCGATCGAGGCTGGCGCAAGCAGGGGCCCTGCCGAGGTGGCCGGTCTGCGGTGCCCCGGCCGGCCGGCCGGTGACCAGGTCCCACACCCGCACTGCCCCCTGCGGGGCCCGCACTCGGCCTGACCTCGTCGAGCGCATCGGGTAGGTGGGCGGATTGCTCGATGTCCGCACGGGTGTGCGCCGCGGGGATGTCGTCCTCGTCGTCGGTCGTTGTGCAGAAGGGGTCCGTTACCCGGTGGGTTGCGTCGCCCCAAGTGGGGTGACACAAAACTGCCTTGTCCCTGTTTCGGTGCCGCAAAAGGGCGTTGTCCCCACGTCGAAGGCCAGAACTACTTCATCCGCACCACCGTCACCTTCCTCGAGCACGGACTCGCGAACCGCTCACGAACCTAAACGCAACGGTGTTGCTCCCCAGATCGTCGGACGATCTTGCCGACTCGGTGGATCTGCCCTTGCGGCCATCGCCCTCAGTTGCGGACGCAGACCGTAGGCGTCCCGGGAGAGGAGCACGCCCGGACGCGGCTTGCCGTCCGCGGGGTGGGCGACGTACGCGTAGGCGGTGCCGTCCTCGGTCGTGATGGCGACGGCTGTTCCCTGTACGGCGGTCATGCTGAGAGGCCTCTTGAGGGATCAGCGGCGGGAGGCCGGCGCCCTCGGCACTGCATGTACGTTGCAAGCTGCCACGCAAGATCCCCACACTCGTGACCGGCCTCGCGGCCTCACTCGAACCGCGAGGTGTCTCCCGCGCCACGCCGTACGATCTCTGCCTCGCCGCCGGAGAAGTCGACCACCGTCGTCGGCTCGGTGCCGCAGTCCCCGGAGTCGACCACGGCGTCCACCACGTGATCGAGCCGGTCCTTGATCTCCCAGCCCTGGGTCATCGGCTCCTCCTCGTCCGGCAGCAGCAGTGTGCTGGACAGCAGCGGCTCGCCCATTTCGGCCAGCAGCGCCTGGGTGACCACATGGTCCGGGATGCGCACACCCACGGTCTTCTTCTTCGGGTGCAGCAGCTTGCGCGGCACCTCACGGGTGGCCGGGAGGATGAAGGTGTAGCTGCCGGGCGTGGACGCCTTCACGGCCCGGAACACGTCGTTGTCCACCTGCACGAACTGGCCCAACTGCGCGAAGTCCCGGCACATCAGCGTGAAGTGGTGCCGGTCGTCGAGGTGGCGGATCGAACGGATCCGGTCCATGCCGTCCCTGCTGCCCAGCCGGCAGCCCAGCGCGTAGCAGGAGTCGGTGGGGTATGCGATGAGCGCTCCCGACCGCACCGCGTCGGCGACCTGGGCGATGCTGCGCGGCTGGGGGTTCTCGGGGTGCACGTCGAAGTACTTCGCCATCTGCCGAGCTTATGCCCGTATCCGGGTGCCGCACTCGCGGGCGCCGGAGCCCCGCCGGAAGAACGCTCGGGAAATGCCGTGCGTACTTCGTGCTTCACGGGGCAACCGCACCGAGAGGCCCCCGGTGCCTTCCCCCCGCTCCGGGCGTGGCGTCTCCGCCGGCGGTCCCCCCAGACCGCCGGCGGAGCCAAGCTCCTCCGGGCGTCCCCGGGCCGCCCCCGCATCAAACGGCACGCCACCGCCATCCGCACCCGCGCTGTGCCTGGTCGCCGCCTGCTGAGCGGCGGCACGGGGGACGAGCTGCGGATTACCTCATTGACCATCTTGTCGATCCACAAGTGCGTTCTCAGCCCGGGTTCAGCTCTTTCTCCCGATGAGGAATCCCAGCGACGGGCGACGCTACTGAACTTGATTGAGTGATGTCGGGTTCGCCTCACGGTTGACAGGCGGCTGCGGAAGCCCTGGGGCGTGAAGTATGCACAGGGCGGCGGGTTGACCGACACGGGGAGGGTCGCACGGGAGCAGCTACGGCTGCAGGCCGTGGAACGCTTCCAAGCAGGGCAGAAGAACCCGGAGGTCGCCGCCGCGCTGCGGGTGAGCGAGCGGCCGGTGGAGCGATGGCGTCGAGCCTGGCGCGAGCGCGGCCAAGCCGGGGGGTGCTGCCGAAGGGCTCCCCGGTGCGGTCTCGGCTCAGCGAGGACCAGATCATCAGGCTGGTATGGGAGCTGGAGCGCGGTCCGCCGGCCCACGGGTGGGCGGTCGGCGGTGGACGCTCGCTCGGATCACTCTGGCCGACCGTACGACCCGTGCGCCTGCCCCTTGCGAACGGGCGCGGCCCCACAGCCGCCAGCTGATGCCGAGTGCCGGCAGGGCGAGGAGATCGCTGGGGTCGGACAGTATCCGGGATACCCCGGCTGCCAGGCTCCAGACCTGGGAGGCAAGGTCGGCGCCGGTGTCCGTGCATTTGACCAGGGTGAAACCGACTTGTCCCCCGTTTCGGTGTCACGAGAGGGCGTTGTCCCCACTTCGACGACCACCTGCCCGAGTTCGCTGTCAGCAGGACAGTCGTCCCCTTCCACCGGTCTTGTCAGGCGACACGTTCCGATATATCGTTGAGGCATCGCGACCGTTCAACGGTGGAAGGAGCGTCACCATGCGTTCCCATGGACATGGACACTTCGGGCCCGGCCATCACGGCCGTGGCAACCACGACGGCGAGGGGCGGCGGGCCGCGTTCGGCCCGTTCGGTCCGCCGTTCGGCGGGCCGGGACCATGGGGCCCCGGCCCGTGGCACGGGGGGCGGGGCGGAAGGGGCGGCCCGCGGGGGAGGGCGCGCCGCGGGGATGTCCGCGCGTCGATCCTCGCGCTGCTCGCGGACCGGCCGATGCACGGCTACGAGATGATCCGGGAGATCGCCGAGCGCAGCGGCGGCGCGTGGAAGCCGAGCCCCGGCTCGGTGTACCCGACGCTGCAGTTGCTGGAGGACGAGGGTCTGATCAGCAGTGAGTCGGAGGGCGGCAAGAAGCTCTTCACGCTCACCGAGGCCGGCCGCGCCGAGGCGGCGGAAGGACCGGACGCCCCCTGGGAGGAAGCCGGACGCGGCATCGACTGGGACGCCATGAACGAGATCCGCAAGGCGGGCGGCGGCCTGGTCGACGCCTTCCGGCAGGTCTGGGCGACCGGTACGCCCGAGCAGCGCGACAAGGCGCTGGCCGTGGTCAACGAAGCCCGGAAGAAGCTCTATCTGATCCTCGCCGACGAGGACTGACGCGTCCGGCGCGGCGCGAGGGGGCCCGGGACACGAGTGCCGGGCCCCCTCGCGCCGCGCCGGTAGCGTCAGAAGCCGTCGACGTCGACGACGGCCTGGGCGAAGGCCTCCGGGGCCTCCTGCGGCACGTTGTGGCCGATCCCCTTCAGCGTGCGGTGGGCGTACGGGCCGGCGAACTTGCCCCGGTAGGCCGCACCGTCGCCGGCCGGGGTGAAGGGGTCCGTCTCCCCGTCGAGGGTGATCGTGGGCACCGTGATGACGGGGCCGGCGGCGAGCCGCCGCTCGATGAGCTCGTAGCGGCTCTCACCCCTCGCCAGGCCCAGGCGCCAGCGGTAGTTGTGGATCACGATGGCGACGTAGTCCGGGTTCTCGAAGGACCTCGCGGTGCGTTCGAACGTCGCGTCGTCGAAGTTCCAGGTCGGGGAGTTGAACTGCCAGATCTGCCGCGCCAGGTCGTGCCGGTTCTGGTCGAGGCCGAGCCGGCCGCGCTCGGTGGCGAAGTAGTACTGGTACCACCACGCCCATTCCGCCTTCGGGGGCAGTGGGGTCTTGTTGGCCTCGCGGTTGGTGATCAGGTAGCCGGTGACGGAGACCAGGGCCTTGCAGCGATCGGGCCGGAGCGCCGCGATGATGTCGGCGGTGCGCGACCCCCAGTCGTAGCCGGCGAGGATCGCCTTCTCGATCCTCAGCGCGTCCATGAGGGCGATGATGTCCTGGGCTATGGCGGCCTGTTCGGCGTTCCGGAAGGCGCGGCCGGACAGGAAGCGGGTCGTGCCGTGGCCGCGCAGGTGCGGCACGATCACCCGGTAGCCCTCGGCCGCGAGCAGCGGCGCGACGTCGACGTAGCTGTGGATGTCGTACGGCCAGCCGTGCAGGAGGACGACCGCGGGGCCGTCGGCCGGGCCGGCCTCGGCGTAGCCGATGTTCAGGACGCCGGCGTCGATCTGCTGCAGCGGTCCGAAGGACGTGCGGGTGCCCCGCTCGGTACGGGGCGCGGCTTCCGGCCGTCCTGGCGTCGCGGCGGAGGCCGCCGCCGTGGGGAGTCCCGGCACGCCGGTCAGTGAGACCGCCGCCGCTCCGGTGCCGAAGACCTTGCCGAAAGTGCGCCTGTCGATCATGTGGAACCTTCCTTCACATCTGCGTGCCGGCGACGGAGGGACACCGCGCTCACGACGCCGCCGTGCTTCGCCGTAACCCTTGCACGAGCAAGAGTCACCGGTCAAGACGGTGACGAAATGAGGGCGTACGAAGGCTGGTCCGGGGGGCCGGAATTCTGCGCGAAGGTGCGCGTGGGAAAGGGTCCTGACGGCGAGTCGGGGAATCGGGCCACGACCCGGGGGCCGGGGCGGGCCCGACCTGCCGCTCAGCGTGCCGAGGCGAGCCTGCGCAGGATCCGCCCGGCCGGCTCGGCGGTGGCCTCGCGGTAGCCGGTGCCGGCCCACAGGTTGATCAGCTCGGGGTCGCCCGCGGCGGCCGCGGCCTTGCGCATCGGGCTCGTCAGGTGGTGCAGCGCGGGGTAGCCCAGAGGGGCGGCGCCGCTGTGCCGTTCGGTGAACCCGTTGCGCAGCGCGCGGGCGGGACGGCCGGTGAACGCCCGTGTCACCACGGTCCCTTCCCGTGCCGGGTCGGTGAGTGCGGCCCGGTGGGGGCGAGAGGTGCCGGCCTCGTCGGCCAGTAGCAGGGCGGTGCCGACCATGACCGCCCCGGCTCCGGCCCGCAGTGCCTCGGCCACGCTCTCCGGGGTCGCCGCGCCACCGGCCGCGACGATCGGCAGGGACACCGTGCGCCGCACCTCGGCGACCAGGTCGGGCAGGGAGACGGGGTCCGGGACGCGCTGCGGGGTGAGTGTGCCGGAATGCCCCCCCGCGGCCGATGCCTGCACGGCCAGTACGTCCGCGCCGGCCTCGGCGGCCAGGCGGGCCTCCGCCGGCGAGGTGACCGTCTGGACGACCAGGGTTCCGGCTGCGCGCAGCGCGGCGACCACCGGTGCGTCGGGCACGCCGAACGTGAAGCTGACCACCGCGACGGGGTCGGACAGCAGCAGCTCGATCTTCTGTGTCCACTGGTCGTCGTCCTCGACGACCCCGGCCGCCAGGACGTCGATGCCGTGGGCCCGGGCGTCGGGGGCGACCGCCCGGGCGTAGCGGTCGAAGGCCTCCCGGTCGACCGGGACGGGGTTCGGCGCGAAGAGGTTGACCCCGAAGCCCACGCCCGTCGAACGGACCTCGGCGATCTGCCCGGCCAGCGCCTCCGCGGTGCGGTAGCCGCCGGGGAGGAAGCCGAGGCTGCCGGCGCGGGCCGCCGCGACGACCAGCGCGGGCGTGGTGGGACCGCCGGCCATGGGTGCGGCGAGGACCGGGATGCTCGCACCCAGGGCGGTCAGGGGGGAGTCGGGCATGTTCTCTTCCTCTTGCGGGGGCGGCGTCGGGCCGGGGTGGGCAGGCCGGCGGATCTTCGCGCGGCCGCCGTCGTCAGGCCGCGGCAGGCACCTGCGGAGAGCGGGCGCCGAGGAGCGCGAGGCAGTTGGGCCACAGCACGGCGAGCGAGGAGGTGTTGTTGTAGAGCTTGGCGAAGAGCACCTGGCCCTCCAGCTGCGCGACCACGGAACGGGCCGCCTCGTGGGTGTCGGCGACGCCGACCTCGCCGCGCCCGCGGGCCTCGGTGACGACCGCCTCGACCATCGTGACCTGGGCGTCGAAGATCTCCTGCAGGCGCCCGCGGATCGCCTCGGTCTGGTTGCTCATCTCCAGGGTGAGGTTCCCGAACATGCAGCCCGAGACCGTACCGCAGCTCTGCTGCCCGGCCCGCTGTCCCGCTTCCGTCTCCTCGAAGAGCTGCCGCAGCCGCTCCAGCGGAGGCGCGTCGCCGGTCAGGACGCGGGTCCAGTCGCCGCGCTGGATCGCCCAGTGCTCGTCGATCACGGCGAGGGCGAGCGCCTCTTTGGACTCGAAGAAGTAGTAGAAACTGCCCTTGGGCACCCCGGCCGTCTTGCAGATCTCGGCCACGCCCAGGGCCGAGTAGCCCCGCAACTCGATGAGCGATTGCGCCGCTGTGAGGATCTTCTCTCTGGCATCACTGGTCCGTCCCATGTTTGCCAGTATACGACCGCTCGACTACGGTTTACTAGACCGGTCGGCTATCAGCTCGCCCGCACCGGCCCGACAGCTTCCGGCGCGGCCGCCCGCGCGAGGCGCGGCGTCCGGTCCGGCAGGCCGACGCCCGATCGCGTTCCGGGCCGCGTCCGCCCCCGCCCGGGAGGGCGCGGTCGCCCTTCCGTCGTCCCCGAGGAGACCCGCACCGTGACCGCCGACACCGAGACCCACCCCATGCACGACATGCTGAGCCGTTGGAAGACCGCCTTCGACACCCAGCAACTCGACGCCATGGCTGACCTGTTCACGTCCGACGCCCTGTTCCAGGGATTCGGGCCCGAGGTTCTCTCCGGGCGCGAGGCCGTCCGCGACTACTACGCGGCCGTGCCCGACTACCGCAGGGCCCACGTGGGGCAGGTGCACACCTACGAGATCGGCGATGCGACGGCCGGCGGGTTCGCCGACGTCACGTTCCGGGACCCGTCGGGCTGGGAGGCCGCGGTGCACCTGTCCCTGGTCCTGCAGCGCGAGGGCGGTGCGTGGCGCATCCGTCAGTACCACGTCTCGCGCGTCGCCACCGATCACTGACGGCTCCACGCGACCCTCATCACCACTACTCACGAGAGGCAGGACCATGAAGGAGTTCCTGGTCGAGCTCACGACCACCGTTCCCGAGGGAACCGACCCGGCCGAGGTGGACCGGCGGCGCGCGGCCGAGGCCGTACGCGCCGCGGAACTGGCCGCGACCGGCCACCTGGTCAGACTGTGGCGCCCGGTCGGCGAACTGCGCAGCATCGGGCTGTGGTGCGCGGACGACGAGGCCGACCTCCGTGAGAACGTCCTCGGCACGCTGCCGCTCGCGCCCTGGATGACGCCCGTGATCACCGCGCTCCAGGCGCACCCCAACGACCCCGGCCGGAACGCCGCCGCGGGCTGATCGCGCCTTCCGTCCCCCCACCCGTCGCTCCACGCCGCCGTTCCCCGCGCCGGCCACGTCCGTCCCGTCATGGCCGGCGCGGGGAGCGGTCCGCGGTGCGCCCTGGAGCGGTCCCACCCGAGGGCATCTGTCATGTACCAGTCCATCCGACGCGAGTCCCCCCGCCGCCCGGCCGCCGCACCCGGCGAGGCGTTCCGCTCACCCTGGGCCCATGTGCTCGGCGCGGCCGCCGCGCTGGCCGCCGCCATGGGGGTCGGCCGCTTCGTCTACACCCCGATCCTTCCCCTGATGCAGACCCAGGCGGGCCTGACCGCCGCCGCGGGCGCGCATGTGGCCACCGCCAACTACGTCGGATACCTCGTGGGTGCCCTCGCGGGCATCGGCCTGCCGCGCCTGCTGCGCTCCTCCGCCGTACTGCGTGGATGCCTGACGGTCCTCGTCGTGAGCCTCGCCCTGATGCCGGTGACACACGCCACCGGGGTGTGGCTGGTGCTGCGACTGGTGGCGGGCGTCGCCAGCGCGCTGGTCTTCGTCATCGCCGTCAACTCCCTCCACGGCCACCTGCGCGAGCATCCCGCGCACCTGTCCGGCTGGGCCTTCGGCGGCGTCGGTGCCGGTATCGCGCTCTCCGGGCTGCTCGTCGTCGCGCTGCGCGGCGTGGGTGACCTGGGTGACTGGCGGGCCGCATGGTGGGTGTCCGCCGCTCTGGCGGCGGCGCTGTCGGTACCGGCGTGGGCCATGCGTCCGGAGCCGGTGCCGGGGCCGCCTTCCGGGTCCGCGTCCGGGGCGGCCGCGTCCGCGGACGCCCCCGGGGCGCGACGGCGGCCGACGGGAGTACGCGGGCACCGCTGGTTCGCCGCCCTTTTCGTGTCGTACACCCTGGAGGGCGTCGGCTACATCATCGCCGGCACCTTCCTGGTGGCGGCCGTCGACCAGGGTTCGCCCGGCCGGCTCGGCAGCGGCGCCTGGGTCCTGGTGGGCCTGGCGGCCGTCCCGTCCTCCGCGTTCTGGGCGGGGCTGGGGCGGCGCTGGTCCCGTCCGGGTCTTCTGCCGGCCGCGCTGGTCGTCCAGGCCGTCGGGATCGCGCTGCCGGCGCTGGTCGGCGGTGTGGCGGCGGTGCTCGTCTCGGCGGTGCTCTTCGGGGCGACCTTCCTCGGTGTCAGTTCGCTGGCCCTGGCGACCGGGACGCATCTGCGGTTCCCCCGTGCCGTGGCGCTGCTCACCGCCGGGTACTCGGTGGGTCAGATCCTCGGGCCGCTGGCCGCCGCGCCGCTGCTGCACCACGGCTATCACCGGGCGCTGGTCCTGGCAGCCCTCGTGGTGCTGGCGGCCGCCGCGGCGGCTCTCGTGCTGCGCATCGGGTTCCCGCACGACGCGTACCCGGACGGCGCTGACAGCGCTGACGGCGCCCGCGGTCGTCGGCAGGCGGGCGTCACCGGGTGACCATCGGCCCTTTACTGTTGTCGACCGGTCGTCTACTTTGGTGACGGCCGGTCGTTCAGTACCGGTTCGTCCATGTCTCCCACCGTGGAAGAGGGCATCATGAGCAACCAGGGCCAGAAGGTCGCGGTCATCACCGGCGCCTCGCAGGGGATCGGCGCGGGCCTCGTCGACGGTTACCGCAAGCTCGGGTACGCCGTCGTCGCCACCTCGCGGAACATCGCCGGGTCCAGCGACCCGGAGATCGTCACCGTCCAGGGCGACATCGCGGTCCGCGACACCGCCGACCGCGTGATCGCCGCTGCCATGGAGCGGTTCGGCCGCATCGACACCCTGGTCAACAACGCGGGGATCTTCGTCGCCAAGTCCTTCACCGAGTACACCGAGGACGAGTACGACGCGGTGCTCGGCGTCAACGTGGACGGCTTCTTCCGGATCACCCAGCTCGCCGTCGAGCGCATGCTGGAGCAGGGCGGCGGCCACGTCGTCCAGATCACCAGCACCCTGGCCGACCAGGCGAACTCGAACGTGCCCTCCGTGCTGGCCGCGCTGACCAAGGGCGGCCTGCAGTCCGCCACCAAGGCGCTGGCCATCGAGTACGCGACGCGCGGCGTCCGCAGCAACGCCGTCTCCCTCGGCACGATCAGGACCCCGATGCACTCCGAGGAGCACCACCAGGCCCTCGCCGGACTGCAGCCGGTGGGCCGGCTGGGCGAGGTGGACGACATCGTCGACGCGGTGGTCTACCTGGAGAACGCCCCGTTCGTGACCGGTGTCATCCTCCACGTCGACGGCGGTCAGAGCGCCGGTCACTGAGCCGCCCGGGACCGCGCCGTCCGCAACGGGGAGTGCGCCGCGCCCCTCGCCGCGGACGGCGCCCGGCGTCCCACCGCCCGCGCCGTACCCCTGCGGCCCGCGGCGGGACGTCACGTCGTGGCAGGCGGACTGCGCCTGCACGGCGCGACGCCCGGGCCCCCGTCCCGCGGTTGCGCTCGAGAACTCCGGCTATTGGCACGGACGTTCAGCGAGGCGGGCTCGATGCCCCGCCGGGCGCGGACGGCCGTGCCGCGTCAGCTGACGTGGGCGGTGCCCACCGGCTGCGACAGGGCGGCCTTGGCGAGCCGGGTCTGCTCGTCGGCGAGGACCTCGGACAGGTCCGCGGCCAGGGCGTCCATGGTCATCTCGGCCACGGAGGCGGCGCTGATCTTCGGCGCGTCCGTCCAGGCGCTGAGATCCGTGTCGACGAAACCCGAGTGCACGCCGACGACCAGGGTCCCCTGTGCCGCCAGCCCTTGCCGCAGTGCGTCCGTCAGCGACCACTGCGCCGCCTTCGAGGCCGCGTAGCCCGGGAAGGCCGCCTGCCCCACCCACGAGGCCAGCGACAGCATGTTCACCACGGCGCCTCCGCCGTTGCGGGCCAGGATCGGGGCGAACGCCCGGGAGACGCTCCAGGTGCCGAAGTAGTTGACCTCCATCGCCTGGCGCGGGCCGTCGAGGGGGCCTTCGAGCAGGCTGGCCGTGGCGCCGCCGATTCCCGCGTTGTTGACCAGGATGTTCACGTCGCCGGCGACGGCGGCGGCCGCCGCGACCTGCTCGGGGTCGGTGACGTCCAGGCGCAGGGGGACGAAGTCCTGGTCGACGACGCTCTCCGGATCGCGGACACCGGCGTAGACCTTTGCTGCGCCGCGGTCGAGCAGCGCGCGGGCGAACGCGCGGCCGATGCCGCGATTGGCGCCGGTCACCAGGGCGACCGAACCTTCGATGTTCATGGGGCTTCCTTTGCGACGAGCACACGCCCGGGGGAGCGCGGCCCGGCGGTTCGCGGCCGCCGCCGCGCCACCCGGTACGGCCGCGGTGGCATCGAATCCCCCTCGGGAGGTCCCGACGGGTCCGATCGCAGGCGCGAACGCACCTGGTCGTGCCAGGCTATGCATCTAACTTTAGTTACGCAAGTCAGGCCGGATACGCCGGCCAGCGGTCGGCCGGCGCCGCCTTCGGGGTGGCGCCGGCCGGGATGCTCTGGGTGCGGTGCGCGGTAAGCGCGGTCCCGCCGGGGTGTCAGGCCGCCTTGATCCGCTCGGCGAGCCGCACGACGCGCTCGGCCTGGATGCGGGCGGCCGTGCGCGTGGTGTCGTCGATGGGGTTGGTGCCCTGGCCGTCCACGTGCGAGGTGCCGTAGGGGTTGCCGTCGACGAACTTGGCCGGGTCGGTGAAGCCGGGGGTGACCGTGACGCCGCCGAAGTGGTGGATGGAGTTGTAGAGCGCCAGCAGCGTCGATTCCTGGCCGGCGTGGGCGGTCGCGCTGGAGACGAAGCCGCTGTAGACCTTGTCGGCCAGCTTGCCCTGGGCCCACAGGCCGCCGAGGGTGTCGATGAACTGCTTGAGCTGCGAGGACACGTTGCCGAAGCGGGTCGGCGTGCCGAAGATGACGGCGTCGGCCCACTCGACGTCCTCCGGGGTGGCGTGCGGGACGCCGGAGGTGGCCGCGTGGTTGGCGGCCCAGGCGGGATTGCTGTCGATGGCGGACTGCGGGGCCAGCTCGGCGGCCTTGACGAGGCGGACCTCGGCGCCGGTCTTGAGGGCGGCGTCGTACAGCTCCCTGGCGATCTCGGTGATGGTGCCGGTGGAGGAGTAGTAGACGATCGCGAGCTTCACGGGGGTGGCCACAGGGGTGCTCCGATTTTCTTGTGCGGGGTTGAGGGGTGGCGGCCGAGTCGCTAGCCGACCGGTCGCCTATTCGAAGGTAGATGACCGGTCGACAAGTGTCAAAGGGTGGGGAGAAGCATCGTGGGGGTGGTGTGTTGTGCGGCGAATGCGCAGGTCGGAGCCGGTGGACGGCCCCGGGGCGGCCCAGGGGAGACGGCGGTCCTGGGTGTGCGTATCCTCACGCCCGGACGGCCGGCCGCTCAGGGTCGTCCGGCCCTGACTCGTCCCGGAGGGCAAGCGGTCGGCATGGGGAGGGCCTGCGTCAGGCTCCGGCGCTCTGGTCCCTGAGCATGGCCACATCGGCGCCGGGCACCTCGTGGCCGTTCTCGTCGAGGAAGCCGACGCGGACCGGGCGGCTGGTGGAAAGCGTCCGCCGGTCCGCGGAGGGGCCCGAAGGACGGGGGCGGTGGTGGTCGCCCCACTGCTGGAGTGCTGCCAGGACCAGTTGCAGGTCCTGTCCCGCCTCGGTGAGGTGGTAGCTCTGCCGGGGCCTGCTGCCGGGCTCCTGGTACGTGCGGGTGCACAGCACGCCGGAGTCGACGAGGAGCTTGAGCCGGGCGCTGAGCAGGTTGGGCGCGACGCCGAGCGAGGTCTGGATCTCGGCGAACCGGTGCCGGCCGGCGAAGATGTCGCGCAGCACCAGCAGTGACCAGCGTTCCCCGAGGATCTGCAGGCTCCGCTCGATGGAGCAGGTCGGCTCGTCCTCCGTGGGGCCCGACACCTGCCTTCCGGACGGCACTGGTACCTCCCGCGTCGTCTCCGCCCGTGCGCGTTGGTCGCGGCACGCTTGCCGTCTCAGTCTACGCCTGAGTATCCTCCCGCAACCCAGGGGTGGAAGCGGTGCGCGGGGCGAGGGCGGGCGCGCCCGGACGCCGCACCGACCGGAGCGGGCAGCCGGCCCGCCCCCTCGCCCGATCTCCGTACGCGGGGAAGTCCGGTGGCACCGGCGGCAGTTCGCTGGAGATCGCGTAGCCTGCACCAGGCCCGCGCGGGTGCGTGTCCCCGATCGTCCACCGGAGGCGGAATGTCCGACGCCCATGAGGCGGTGCCGGCGGCACTGTCCTGGAATTCGTCCGCGCCGGGCAGCGTTCTGCTGCGACTCCTCCAGTCCGGCGACCGGAACGTCAGGAGGAACATCGCTGCGCGGGGCGACCTGCCCTGCTCGTCGTCCTTCACCGACACCCCGTCGCTGCGCCCCGGCTCGAAGGACGCCGGGGCGTTGGTGGGCACGCCGATGTGCCGGACGAGGCGCGTGCCGGCGATCCGGCCCGGGTTGAGGGCGTTCACACGGATGCCGTCGGCGGCCCACCGCTCGGCGCCCTCGACCGCGAACAGGACGTTGGCCGTCTTGGACTGGCCGTAGGCGGCCCCGGGGTCGTACGGGTGGTGCTCGAAGACTGCAACGAGGCCGGTCCCCATGAGCCGGGTGTCCGCCGCGGCGTGGCCGGTCACGCGCTGGACCGGCGGCAGGCACGCCGGCTGTGGCAGGTCTCCCTCGACCTCCCCGCCGCGGGCTGTGGCACAAGAACCGCTTCCTGACCCGTCGCCCGGGCCGGATCACCGCCGCGGGCCGGTCCGTCCGGAGTCATGACCGGCCTCCGGGCCGTCGTCCAGCCACCGGGGATGCAGCCGTCGTGCCCACTTCCGCTCGACGTACCCCGTACGCATCCCCAGGCGGGCCTGCGGGTCGCGGAACGCCATGCGGATGTGGCCGAACAGCACGGCGGCGACGGCCCAGGCCAGGATGTCGTGAACGAAGATCGCGCTGGTGCGGGAGACCGACGGGAGCACCCCCGTGAACCACATCAGCAGACCGGTGGCCATCATGATCAACACGGCCCCGGCGATCCAGCCCGCGTAGACCTTCTGTCCCGCGTTGAACTTGCCGGCCGGCCGGGCGTCCGGGGAGGTCAGGCGCTTGCGGACGGCCCGCAGCCACTGCCTGTCGTACCCCGCGAAGCGGTTCAGCCTGCGGAGGTCGGCGCGGAACGCGGGTGAGGCGAGGCCGAGCAGGAAGGGCAGCGGCAGCAGGATCCCCGACCACTCGTGGACCGTGACGAGCAGGTGGCGGCGGCCCACCAGCTGGGCCAGCGGTGCCAGGTACAGGCAGGCCGCGGTGGTCACGCAGAGCAGCATCAGCCAGCCGGTCGCCCGGTGGACCAGGCGTTCCGCGCGGGTGAACCGGGCGATCAGGCCGGGGCGTTCAGGCCGCGGCGGCGCCGCCGCGCGTGTCGGCTCCGTCGAGCCAGCCGTCGACGGCATAGCCGTACTCCTCCCAGTAGCCGGGTACGACCCGGTCGGTCACGGTGATACCGGACAGCCACTTGGCCGATTTGTAGAAGTACATCGGAGCCACGTAGAGCCGGACGGGCCCGCCGTGCTCGTGGCTGATGGGCTTGTCCTGCATGGTCAGCGCCACCATGACGTCGGAGCGCCGGGCCTGTTCGAGGGTGAGGCTCTCGGTGTAGACGCCGTCGAAGCAGGTGAAGTGGACCGCGGTGCCGTCCGGCCGTACGCCGGCCGCGTCGAGGAGCTCCGAGAGCCGCACACCGGTGAACGGGGTGTCGGCCACCCGCCAGCCGTCCGTGCACTGCACGTCGTGGACGATCCGGGTCTGCGGCAGGGCGCGCAGCTCGTCCAGCGTGTACGTCCCCGGCCGGTCGACCAGGCCGTTGACCCGCAGCCGGTAGTTCGTCGCGTCCTTGCGGGGCACGGACCCCACCACGCTGTAGTAGCGAAAGCCGCCGGGATTGGGCAGCACTCCGGTGATCCCGGTGGGGTCGACCTGGGAGGCGGCGCCGAGGACGTTCTCCCACCCGCGCTGCAGCCATGGTGCGGTGGCGAGGCCGGCGGCTCCCAGCCCGAGCATGCCGAGCATCGTCCGGCGCGCCACCGGTGCGCCGTCGGCCGCGCGATTCCGTCGTTCAGCCATGCCGTGTGAAGCCTCTCCTCGCCCGTCACCTGCCGGAAGAGTGACGACCTTCGCACGAGAATTCGTAACCTGTCAAGGAGGTGATGACGGGAGGGCGGTGCCGACCGCCTCGGGGTGCGGTCACCAGGGTCAGGGGCAGCGTTCGCCGAACTTCACGGCCGTGAAGGAGACGGGTTGCCCGTGCAGCGCCGAGCCGGGGGCGGGGCTCTGCGAGCACACCCGCCAGTTGCTCTCCAGGAGGATGAAGCGGTCCTGGTCGGTGGCGTCCGCCGCGGTGATGCTCGTCGCGGACGGAAGGGCCTGACGGGCCACCTTCAGGGACGCGCCCGTGAGGTCGGGCATGGTGGCACCTGCGGTCGGGGGCGCGGTCGCGTCGCTCGCGGGGCAGGTCTCGGCGAGCTTGACCGTTCCGAGGTCGACCGTCGTCGCGGTGGGGCGGCGGCCCGGCGCGGGGCTCTGGAAGCAGACCTTCCAGTCGCGGTCCCAGATCTGCTCGCGTCCCCGGCCCAGGGAGTCGTGCGAGTCCATCCGGTGGAAACCGAGCGACTGGGCCCGGTCCTGGGCTGCCTGGAGGCCCATGCCGTGCAGGTCGGGGAGGTCGGCGACCGTGGCGGGGGCCGTGGTGCGGCCGCCGGACGGCCGGTCGCTGGTGCCGTCGTCCGCCGGGTCGCACGCGGCGATGGCGGTCACGGCGATGACGGCGAGGGTCGCGGCCAGGGCGCGGGCGGCGGGGCGGGTGATGCTCATGACCGGATACGTACCCGGACACATCGCGTGAATGCCGCAACCCCGCCGCAAGGTGACGCGCGGTCAGTCCGCCCTGGCCCCGCAACTGTCGCGTACCACCAGCCGGGTCGGCACCACCGAGGGGGCCGGGCGTTCGGCCGGACCCGGTCCGAGCAGGTCGCGCAGGGCGGCGACGGCGGCGGCGCCGAGGGCGCGGCGGTCCTGCGCGACAGTGGTGAGGGCGGGGCTGACCAGGGTCGCGGCGTCGATGTCGTCGAAGCCGACCACGGCCAGGTCGCTCGGCACGGACCGGCCTGCCTCGGCGGCCGCGCGCAGGGCGCCGATGGCCATGAGGTCGCCCGCCGCGAACAGGGCGGTCGGGGGCTCGGGCAGGGTGAGCAGCCGGTGCACGGCCCGGCGGCCGCTTTCGAGGAAGAAGTCACCGGTGACCACGTACTCCGCCGGCGCGGGCAGCCCGAGTCGGTCGCACGCGGCACGGAATCCGGCCAACCGCTCGGCGGCGGGCGGGAGGTCGGGCGGCCCGGTGACGGTGGCGATCCTGCGGTGACCCAGCGCGTGCAGATGGGCCACCGCCGTCTCGGCGCCTCCTGCGTTGTCGGAGGCGACGCCGGCCGTGCGCGGGCCGTCGAAGGTGACGTCGAGTCCCGCGCAGGGCGTCCCGGAGGCGGCGAGCACGCGCAGGGCACGGTCGTCGGCCGGGCGGCCCATGACGATGACGCCTTCCAGGCTGTGCCGGCGAACGGCCTGGACGTACACCCCGTCCGGATCGCCGGGGCCGGCCGTCGTCAGCAGCATCAGGTGGTAGCCGGCCTCGGACAGGGCGGTGCGCACCGAGCTCAGCAGGCCCTGGAGGAAGGGGTGGTGAAGTCCCTGGGACTCGTGCCAGGTGTCCCACAGCAGGCCGATGGTGTCGGAGCGGCGACGGACCAGGGTGCGGGCCGGTTCGTTGGGGGCGTAGCCGAGTTCACCGGCGAGCCGGCGGATGCGCTCACGGGTGGCCTCGCTGACGTCGGCGCGGTTGTTGAGCGCACGCGAGACCGTCGCGGTGGACACTCCGCTGCGGCGGGCGAGTTCGCGCAGGGTGACGGCGGTGGCGCCCTGGGGCGGCGGGACGGGGGTCTGGTCTCCGGGGGTTCGCATCACGCTCACAGTCTTGACGATGTGTCATGTCAGCGTCAGGCTCTTGGGGCGACAGCAGCCGGAAACGTTTACGGCCAGTGCCCCTGCGGGGCCGGACAGGGAACGGGATGCCTGCGATGCCTGCGAACGAACCGCGCACACGCCCCACTCGCTCACGCCTGAGAAACCTCGTGGTCCTCGCGACGGCGGCCGCCTGCGCCGCCGCCGTCGCGGCCGTGCCCGCCCAGGCCGACGGCCCTCTGTACACGCGGGCCGGCGCGCCGGTGGACCTGCGCGTGAAGGACCTCCTCAAGCGCATGACGCTGGACGAGAAGATCGGTCAGATGGACCAGATCGCGGTCGCCCGGATCCAGGGCGACTGCGAATGGAGCGGCGGCGAGCTCAACGAGAGCTGCATGAGGACCGTCCTCGCCGACTACCCGGTCGGCTCGGTGATCTCCGGCGGCGGCATGGCCCCCGCCAAGAACACCCCGCAGGACTGGGCGAAGATGGTCAACGCCGTGCAGAAGTACGCCATCACCAACTCGCGGCTGCACATTCCGATCGTGTACGGCGTGGACGGGGTGCACGGGCACAACAACGTGCTCGGCGCCACGATCTTCCCGCACCAGATCGGCCTGGGCGCCACCTGGGACCCGGGCACCGTGCACGACTCCGCCGCCGCCACGGCCCGCGCCGTCGCCGCCACCGGCATCGACTGGAACTTCGCCCCCGTCGCCGACCTCGCCCGCGACCAGCGGTGGGGCCGCTACTACGAGACGTACGGCGAGGACCCGCTGCTCGCCGGCACCCTGGCCGCCGCCGCGGTCGACGGCGCCGAGCACGCCAAGGGCGCCAAGCGGGTGGCCGCCACCGTCAAGCACTTCGGCGGCTACTCCGAGCCCGCCAACGGCCACGACCGGGTGCCCGCCGATGTCTCGATCCGCTATCTGCAGGACACCCTCCTGCCCTCGTACAAACAGGCCGTGCAGTCGGGCGCCAAGTCCGTCATGGTCAACTCCGGTGCCGTCAACGGCGTTCCGGCCACCGCCTCGACCTACCTGCTCACCAAGGTCCTCCGGCAGCAGTGGGGCTTCAAGGGCGTGACCGTCAGCGACTGGGAGGACGTCCGGGCGCTGCAGACCCGCTACAAGATCGCCGCCGACTACCCCGAGGCGATCGCGCTGGCCGTCAACGCGGGCCTCGACATGGCGATGGAGCCGTACTTCGCCAAGGAGTGGAGCGAGGGCCTGAAGACCGCCGTGAACCGGCACCTGGTCCCGCAGCGGCGGATCGACGAGGCCGTCGGCCGTATCCTGCGGATGAAGTTCGAACTGGGCCTCTTCGAACACCCGTACGTCGACGCGGCCAAGGCCGACGCCGCGGTGAACGGCGCCGACACGGGCCTGGCGCGCACCGCGGCCGCGCAGTCCCAGGTGCTGCTGCGCAACGAGGGCGGCGTGCTGCCGGTGAGCCCCTCCGCCAAGCGGATCGTCGTCGCGGGCTCCTACGCGGACGACATCAACGACCAGGCGGGCGGCTGGACCATCGGCTGGCAGGGCGTGCCCGACGGGGTGACCCTGCCCGGCACGACCATCCTGGAGGGCATCCGCGAGGCCGCACCGGCCGGTACCGAGGTGGTGCAGGCCAAGACCGCCGACGACGCCGTGGCCCAGGCGAAGAACGCGGACCTGACGGTCGTCGTGGTCGGCGAGAAGGCCGGCGCCGAGGGCGCGGCGGACAGCCCCCGCCCGGAACTGACGGACGATCAGCAGGCGCTGGTGAAGTCCCTGAAGGCGAGCGGCAAGCCGGTCGTCACCGTCGTCGTGGCCGGGCGCCCGCTGGTGCTGGGCGACGCCGAGGGCACCCAGGGGCTGCTGATGTCCTGGCTGCCGGGCACCGAGGGCGGCCACGCCGTCGCCGACGTGCTCTTCGGCAAGGTCAACCCGAGCGGCCGGATGCCGGTGTCCTGGCCGAGGAACATCGGCGACGAGCCGATGTACTACCAGCAGCTGCCGGGCACCAACGGCGGTCCGGAGTCCTCGTACGACCCGCTCTACGCGTTCGGCGCGGGGCTGTCGTACACGACGTACAGCTTCGACGCCCTCACCGCCGACTCCAGGGGAGTCAGGGTGACGGTCTCCGACACCGGTGCCCGGGACGGTGACCTGGTGGTCCCGGTCTACGCGTCGCGGCCGGTCAGCGACGTGCTGGCGCCCGCGCGCAAGCTGGTGGCGTTCACGAAGGTCCACCTGAGGGCGGGCGAGCGCAGGACCGTCCGGCTGGACTTCGCCAGGAGCGCGCTCGCGGTGACGCCCGGCGACATCGACGGCTCGGGCACGCCGCGCGTCGAGCGGGGCACGTACACCTTCACCGCGGGGGACAAGAGCGCCGACGTGGTGCTGCGTTAGGCGCGGCGCGCCGGGGACCACGGGCCCGCCGGCCCGTGGTCCCCGGCGTCAGTCGGCCGTGTCGTACCGCGATCGCGCCCGGTCCACCTCGGGCATGTGGCCCTGCGACCAGTCGGCGAGCGAGGCGAACAGCGGCGCCAGGCTGCCGCCGAGTTCGCTGATCTCGTACTCGACGCGCGGCGGCACCTCGGGGAAGTAGGTACGGACCACCAGGCCGTCACGCTCCAGCTGGCGCAGGCGCTGCGTCAGGACCTTCGGGGTGACCGAGCCGATCCGGCGCTGGAGTTCCACGAAACGCTGCCGGCCGTGGGCGTGCAGCGTCCACAGGATCGGGGTGGTCCAGCGGCTGAAGACCAGGTCGACGACCGGGCTGATCGGGCAGGCCAGCACGGGATCGGCGGCCGGGGAGGGGGCGGTGCGGGCGGAGGGACTGCTCATCGGGGCACACCTCGGTCGGAGTTCGGGTGGTCCGGCATAGTCACTATCTTCTAGGTACCTACTATACCTGCGCTGTTAGCTTCGTCCTGTCGCAGTCAACAGGCCGAAACGGAGCCGAAGATGATCGCAGTGACAGGTGCCACCGGGAACGTCGGACAGACTCTCGTCCGGGTCCTCGCCGCGGCGGGGGAGCCGGTGACGGCGCTCTCCCGCCGGACCCCGGCGCAGGGCGAACTTCCCGCCGGCGTGGACCATCACCAGGTCGACCTCACCGCCCCGGAGGAGCTGCGCGCGGCGCTGGACGGCGCCGAGGCGCTGTTCCTGCTGCCTGCCCCGGACCTCCTCGGACCCGGCGGCCGGCCGTACGACCTCGTCGGCGCCGCCAAGGCGGCCGGGGTGCGGCGCGTCGTGCTGCTCTCCTCGCAGGCCGCGGGCACCCGCCCGGACGCTGCCTCCCACGAGCCGCTGCGGGTCTTCGAGGCCGCGGTGCGCGAGTCCGGCGTCGACTGGACGGTCCTGCGGGGCGCGGGGTTCGCCTCCAACGCCTTCGCCTGGGCGGAGTCGGTGCGCACGGCGCGTACGGTGGCCGCGCCCTTCGCCGACGTCGCGCTTCCGGTGGTCGACCCCGCCGACATCGCGGCCGCCGCGGCGGTCGTCCTGCGCGACGCCGGACACACCGGACGCACCTACGCGTTGACGGGTCCGGTGCCCGTCTCGCCGCGGGAGCAGGCCGCCGTGATCGGCGAGGTGCTCGGCGAGCCGCTGCGCTTCGTCGAACTGGGCCGGGAGGAGGCCCGGTCCGGCATGCTGCGCTTCATGCCCGAGGCCGTCGCGGACGGCACCCTGGACATCCTGGGGCAGCCGCTCCCCGCGGAGCGGCGTGTCAGCCCCGATGCCGAGGCACTGCTGGGCCGCCCCGCTCGGCCGTTCGCCGCCTGGGTGGCGCGCAATGCCGCCGCCTTCCGCTGAGGGACGGCGTGCGGCGGGCCGCCGACCAGCGGGTGTTAGCGTCGCGACCATGGACGACAGCGTGTACGTGGGCAACGCCGGCCGGGACGCGGCACTGGACCGGGGATGGCTCCTGGGCCACTTCAAGGACGCCGGCGACCCCCGGCACAGCACGGACGTGGAGATCAAGTGGGGGGTGCACCCCCAGGGGGACGAGCGGGCGGCGTGGGTGCGCGGAGAGGCGCGCACGGCACTGCTGGTGCTGATCAGCGGCCGCTTCCGGGTCGAGTTGCCAGGGCGCAGCGTGGTGCTCGCGGAACAGGGCGACTACGTCGTGTGGGGGCGCGGGGTGGACCACTCCTGGTACGCGGAGGAGGAGTCCGTCGTGCTGACGGTGCGCTGGCCGTCCGTACCCGGGTACGGGGTACGGACGGCCTGACGCACGCGCCCGGTGTCAGGACCGGGCGGTGAGCTGGAACGACTGGGCGGCGGTGCCGTTGCAGGTGTACTGCTGGATGCGCGCGGCGTCCGCGGTGGACGCCGAGGGCACGTCGAGGCACTTGCCGCTGTTGCGGTTGACGAAGTGGAAGGTGCCGCCGGTCTCGGCGACCGGCAGCCACTGCTGGTTGGCGCCGCCCGAGTACGACCAGAGCTGGATCTTGGCGGCGTCGGCGGTGGAGACGTCGGTGACGTCCCACGACTTGGTCGCGTCGTTGCGGTTGTCGACCCGGTAGTAGCCGCCGGAGGTGGGCTGGAACCGCCAGTCCTGCGCGGTGGTGCCGTTGCAGGCGTACTGCTGCACGGCCGTGCCGTTGGCGGTGGCCGCGGCGGCCGCGTCGACGCACTTCCCGCTGTGCTTGGCGGCGACCGTCGCCCAGCCGCTGGGCACCGAGTCGGTCGGCGGGTTGGGGTCGCCGGTCGAACCGGTGCCGAGCCACTTGAGGCCGTCGAGCAGGAAGGTGTTCTGGGTGGCGCTCGCGAAGGTCGACGACAGTCCGGTGTTGGTGTCGTAGTTCATCGCGTTGTGGCCGAAGTTGGCGTACAGCATCCGGTACTTGGTGTTGGTCCACAGGATCGGGTAGTAGCCGCTGTACCAGGACTGGTTGGGGTCGGTGCCCAGGGGGAAGCTCACCGGGTCGACGGACGCCAGGATGTCGATGTCCGGGTTGGTGCGCAGGTCGTTGCTCCAGCTGTACCACTCGCTCACCGCCGAGGTGAACGTCGCGGGCAGGTGGCTGGTGGAGGGGTGCGTGCGGTCCTCGACGCGCAGCACGGCGGTGGTGGGGCCCCAGGTGTTGGAGTTGAAGTTGCCGCTGCCCAGGAACTGGTTGTAGTACCACGGCCAGCTCTGCGCGCTGGTGGTGAACGCCGAGACGTGGAAGCCCAGCCAGGCGCCGCCGCCGCGCATGTAGGCCTCGAAGCCCGAGCGCTGGGCGGCGGTCTGCGGGGCGTCGTCGAGGAAGAGGACGACCTGGTACTGCTTCAGCGCGTTGCTGTCGGCCAGCAGGTTCCAGTTGTTCGTCGAGGTGTACGTGAAGCCGTTGGCGGCGGCCTGCTGCGGGAACCAGCGGTTGGCCTCGCCGACGAAGTTGATGTGGGCCGCGTCGTAGGTGCCGTTGTAGAAGGCGATCACCTTGAAGGGCGTGGCCGCCGCGGCGCCGGGGCCGGCGACGGCCGGGGCGGCGGTGATGCCCAGGAGGACGGCGAACAGGAGGAGGAGGCGGCCGGCGGCGCGCCGGGCGGCGGTGGTGAGAGCGGTCATGGGGGGAGTGGTCCTTCCCGTGTCGGCGGGGGTGGATGGGGCGCCGGTGAGGGTGAAGGGCGTTGAACGGGCGGTGAACCGTGGTGCGTTGGGGGGAGTCCGTGGGGGAGACCTTTGTCAACGATGTGATTTAAGGAGTGAAGGAAGGGTGCCGTCAAGGCTTTGGTACAGACCAGTCGAGGCGGTTCTGGTCGCGGGTCCGGAGCGGCGCGGGAGGCCGGTGCGAGGGGCCCGTGTTCACCTGTTGATCGGCGTGTCTCCGCGGCAGTCGTCGGGAGCCCACCCGGATGCCCGGTGTTCGGGCTGCTCAAACACCGTGCGGGCACGGTGAGTTGAGGGTTTACCACGGACCGGGGGGAGTTCGGAATCCGTAGCGGCACCTCTTGACGTGTCCCCTCCATGAGCCTAACTTCACGCCGTGAAGAAAGGTTGTCCAGACCTTTGAGCCGCCGTCGGCACCGGACGCCCACCGTCCGGTGAACCTCGTACCACCTCTTCACACTCCTGCATGCCGACGCTCGCTTCGGCATGCCCGCCCCCCCACGGCGCCGCGCCCCGCGCGGCACAGGAGCATCCATGAGATCCCTTGGAGCACCGTCTCCGGACGCCCCCGGCCGCGGCCGGATCCGGCGTCGCGTCATACCGCTCGCGCTGGGCGCGCTGTTCACCTCGGGCCTGTCCGCCGTCGCGCTCGCCCCCCAGGCGCAGGCCGCAGTGCCCACCGGCTGGGTCACGGTCGCGGCCAAGCACAGCGGGAAGTGCGTCGACGCGGCCGCCGCGGCCACCGCGAACGGGACGGCCGTGCAGCAGTACGCCTGCAACGGCACCACCGCGCAGCAGTGGCAGTTCCAGGCGACGAGCGACGGATACGTGCGGGTCAACAACCGCAACGACGCGACCAAGTCGTGGGACGTCACCGACGTCTCCACCGCCGACGGCGCACCGGTGCAGCTGTGGTCGTACTCGAGCGGCGCCAACCAGCAGTGGCTGCCGGTGGAGGAGGCCGGCGGCACCTACCACTTCGTCAACCGCAACAGCGGCAAGTGCCTCGACGTGCCCTCCGCCTCGACCGCAGACGGCGCCCGCGTCCAGCAGTACACCTGCAACGGCACCGCCGCCCAGTCCTTCAGCCTCGGCTCGACGGACGCGCCGCAGAACCCGCCCGGTACCCCCGACCTGGGCCCCAACGTCTCCGTCTTCGACCCGTCGATGTCGTCGGCATCCATCCAGGGCCGGCTCAACCAGGTCTTCGGGCAGCAGGAGTCCAACCAGTTCGGCGCCCAGCGCTACGCCCTGCTGTTCAAGCCGGGCAGCTACAACGTGGACGCCAACGTCGGCTTCTACACCCAGGTCGCGGGCCTCGGCCTGTCCCCGGACGACGTGACGATCAACGGCGCGGTCCACGCGGAGGCCGACTGGTTCCAGGGCAACGCCACCCAGAACTTCTGGCGCTCCGCCGAGAACCTGTCCGTCAACCCGACCGGCGGCACCGACCGCTGGGCGGTCTCCCAGGCGGCCCCCTACCGGCGCATGCACGTCCGCGGCAACCTTCAGCTGGACGACGGCGGCTGGTCAAGCGGCGGTCTCATCGCCGACTCCAAGATCGACGGCCAGGTGCGCTCCGGTTCCCAGCAGCAGTGGCTGTCGCGCAACAGCCAGTGGGGCAGCTGGAGCGGCTCCAACTGGAACATGGTCTTCGTCGGTGACGTCAACGCCCCCGCGAACACCTTCCCGAGCCCGCCGTACACCACGGTCGCGCAGTCCCCGGTGACCCGTGAGAAGCCGTTCCTGTACGTGGACTCGGCCGGCGCCTACAAGGTCTTCGTCCCGGCACTGCGCACCAACAGCCAGGGCACGACCTGGGCGGGGGGCACCCCGGCCGGCAGTTCGCTGTCGATCGACGAGTTCTTCGTCGTGAAGCCCGGTGCCACCGCGACCGACATCAACGGCGCGCTGGCCCAGGGCAAGAACCTGCTGTTCACGCCCGGTGTCTACCACCTCAACCAGACGCTCAACATCAACCGCGCCGACACCGTGGTGCTGGGCCTGGGCCTGGCGACCATCGTCCCGGACAACGGCATCACGGCGGTCAACGTGGCCGACGCGGACGGCGTGAAGATCGCGGGGCTGCTGATCGACGCCGGCACCACCAGCTCGCAGACGCTGATGCAGGTCGGCCCGGCCGGCTCGGCCGCGCGGCACACCGCCGACCCGACCTCGCTGCACGACGTGTTCTTCCGCATCGGCGGCGCGGGCGTCGGCAAGGCCGCGCAGAGCCTGGTGGTCAACAGCTCGGACGTCATCGGCGACCACATGTGGCTGTGGCGCGCCGACCACGGCAGCGGGGTGGGCTGGACCAGCAACACCGCCGCCAACGGCCTGATCGTCAACGGCACGAACGTGACGATGTACGGACTGTTCGTCGAGCACTACCAGCAGCACCAGGTGATCTGGAACGGCAACGGCGGCCGCACGTACTTCTTCCAGAACGAGATGCCCTACGACCCGCCCAACCAGGCCTCCTGGATGAACGGTTCGGTTCGCGGCTACGACGCGTACAAGGTCGGCCCGTCGGTCACCAGTCATGAGGCCTGGGGCCTGGGCAGCTACTGCTACTTCAACGTCAACCCGTCCGTGGTCGCCGACCGCGCCTTCGAGGCGCCGGCCGTGAGCGGGGTCCGCTTCCACGACATGGTGACCGTCTCGCTCGGCGGCACCGGCACCATCAGCCACGTGATCAACAACACCGGAGGTCCGTCCAACTCCTCCACCAACGTGGCCAACCTGGTCTCGGGTCCCTAGGCCCTGTCGTCTCATTCGCGCTTGCCCCGCGTCACCTGGCACGGCACTCCCCCAGCCTTCGGCCGGGGGTGCCCCCACGCTGCGTTGTCGAATCGTCCGAGCAGCCCACTGCGAGGACGACTCTCCGCCTTGCGATGCACCGCACCAGACGGCGCGGGGCCCGCCCTCCGGGCGGCCGGCGCCAATGTGACGACAGGTCCTAGCCAGGAGGGACCCGGCCGAGGCGGGGCCGCCGTTCGCACGGCGGCGGCGGCCCCGCTCCCCGGTGTGCCCGCGTCGACCCGGACGGTGCCCTGACGGTCCGTGGATTCCCTCGGCCGCAGGGGGTTGACGCGGAGCTGGTCTAGTCCATACCGTCATCGGCCATCAGCTGTTCATGTAGTGGGGTGTTGTTCATCTACATGAACGGCTGTCAAGGCCCCCACGCCGTCTCCACGGCGCACCACCCCCCACAGCGCGCACCTCACCGCGCCCACGACAGGAGTCGTCCTGTGCTGAAATCCGCCGTCAGAGCCCTTGCCGCCGTCCCCGCCGTCCTCGCGATGGCCGCCACCGCCGTCGTCGCCACCGGTGGCTCCGCGAGCGCCGCCGCCAACCCCGGCCCCGGCTTCCCCGCCCAGTACGCCGCGCCGTACGTCGAGACCTGGAACTCGCCCTCGGCCATGGCCAACGCCCGCAACGCCACGGGCCTGAAGTACTTCACGCTCGCCTTCGTGATCGACGGGGGCGGCTGCAACGCCATGTTCAACGGCGACACGCCCGTCACCGACTCCGGCTGGACCTCCGCGATCAACTCCCTGCGGTCCGCGGGCGGCGACGTCATCGCCTCCTTCGGCGGCGCCTCCGGCACCGAGATCGGCGTCTCCTGTACGAGCGTCGCCTCGCTGAAGGCCCAGTACAAGAAGGTCGTCGACGCCCTCAACCTCACCCGCATCGACCTCGACATCGAGGGTGGCCAGCTCGACAACACCGCCGCCAACGACCGCCGCAACAAGGCGCTGGCCCAGCTCCAGCAGGAGTACGCCGCCGCCGGCCGCAAGCTCGATGTGCAGTACACCCTCCCGGTCAACCCGACCGGCCTGGAGTCCAACTCGATCAGCCTGCTGAACAACGCCAAGAGCAACGGGCTGAACGTCAACCTCGTCAACATCATGACGATGGACTACGGACCGGCCATGGACATGGGCAAGGCCGCCACCGACGCCGCCACCGCGCTGCGCAGCCAGCTCGGCGCGATCTGGACCACCAAGACCGACGCGCAGCTGTGGGCGATGGAGGGCAACACCCCGATGATCGGGGTCAACGACACCACCGCCGAGACCTTCACCACCGGCAACGCCACCACGCTCGCCAACTTCGCCAAGTCCAAGGGCATCCAGGAGCTCGCCTTCTGGGCGGTCGGCCGCGACAAGGCCTGCGCCTCCAACGGCCAGCTCTCCGACTCCTGCAGCGGCACCTCGCAGAGCGCCTGGCAGTTCTCCAGCATTTTCAACACCGTGACCGGCGGCACCACCACCCCGCCGCCCACCGGCTCCACCGGCCAGATCACCGGCCTCGGCGGCAAGTGCGTCGACGTCGCCGCCGCGAGCAGCGCCAACGGCACCGCCGTCCAGATGTACGACTGCAACGGCACGACCGCCCAGCAGTGGACGGTGGGCACCGACGGCACCATCCGAGCCCTCGGCAAGTGCATGGACCTCACCGCCGCAGGCACCGCCAACGGCACCAAGGTGCAGCTGTACGACTGCAACGGCACCGGCGCCCAGGTGTGGCAGCCCGGCTCCGGCGACACTCTGGTGAACCCCGCGTCCGGCAAGTGCCTGGACGTCACCGACAAGTCGACGGCCAACGCGGCACGGCTGCAGATCTGGACCTGCGCCGGCGGCACCAACCAGCAGTTCCACCTCCCGGCCTGACAGGGGGACAGGCCCGCCGCCGCCCGGCGCACCGCGTGTGCGCCGGGCGGCGGCGTGTGAGGATCGGAAGGTGACCGACGACAAGCCCGGACCGGCCGGCGAGCCCGGCGCGGCAGACCAGGACCCCGTGACCGCCCACTCCCTCCGCGAGCGGATGCGTGCCGCCCCCGTACTGGCCGGCCCGCTCCCCGGCTTCGACCCGGCGGCCGCCGGGCCGGCGCCCGGACCGGTCTTCGCCCGCTGGCTGGCCCGTGCCCTCGACGACGGGGTGCCCGAGCCGCACGTCATGACCCTGGCCACGTCCGGCGCCGACGGCCGCCCGTCGGCCCGGGTGCTGATGCTGCGTGGCGTGGACATCGAGCGCTGCGCCTTCGACTTCGCCTCCGAGGCGGCCAGTCGCAAGGGGCGCGACCTGTCCGAGCGTCCGTACGCCTGCCTCACCTGGTACTGGCCGCGGCACGGCCGGCAGATCAGGATGGCCGGGGCGGTGGAGACCCTGGACCGCGCGACCGCCCGCCGTGACTTCCTCGGCCGTCGCGAGGCCTCCCGGGCGGCGGGCTTCACCGGCGTCATGAGCGCGCCGCTCGACGGCCCGGCCGCCTACCAGCAGGCCCGGCGGCGCGCGGCGGAGCACATCGCCGCCGAGCCCGAGGACGTACCGGAGGGCCACACCGTCTACCGACTCGTCGCCGACGAGGCCGAGTTCTGGCAGGCGGGCCCCGCGGGCGGCCACATCAGGCTCCGCTACCTGCGCGACCCGGCGGCACCGCAGGGGTGGACGCACGGTCTGCTCTGGCCCTGAGGCGCGCAGCCCTGAGAAGCCACGTGTCCGGCGTCATCCCTCAGGAGGACCGGCCCCGCGCACGTGCCCACCCGGAGGAGTAGCGACGAATGGCTCCGCGCGCCGATGCCGCGCGACGACGTAACTGATGGGGTGGGACCGTGCACAGGGACGACTTGCGGCTCACCGTGGAGCTGCGCTCGGTGACCGCCGGGGCGCGGCGCCGCGCGGTGCGGGACGGCGACGACCGCGTCGACACCGCGCACCTGCTCCACTCGCTGCTGGAGAACGACCCGCGGGCCCGCGAGGCCGTGGACGGCGGCGCGGGCGGCGGCCAGGTGGCCCGCGTCCTGGGCTACCTGGTGCAGCGCAGCATCGGCTACGGCATGCGGTGGCGCGGCGCCGTCGAGGACTCCGGGGACCTGACCGTGCTCACCTCCCTCGGCGCCCCCGGCTGGAGCCCGGCCGCCGCGACCGCGATCGGCGCCGCGGTCGCCCGCGCGCAGGAGCGGGGTGCGGCGCAGGCCGACGGCGCCGATCTGCTGGCGGCGCTCCTGGCCGACCCGGGGTGCCGGGCCGTGGAGGTGCTGCGGGCCGCCGGCGTGGCACCGGGACGGCCGCCGGTGGGACCGCCGGCCCAGCGCGGGACGGATGACAGCCGCTACTGGGATGACGGTCCTGTCGTGAGCTGACATCATGGCCCGATGCATGTGTCTCAGGGGAGGAACACCGGGCTCGGACTGGCGCTGGTCTCGGCGTTCGCGTTCGGTGGTTCGGGGGTCGCGGCCAAGCCGCTGATCGAGGCCGGGCTGGACCCGCTGCACGTGGTCTGGCTGCGGGTCGCCGGCGCCGCGCTCATGATGCTGCCCGTCGTCCTGCGGCACCGTGCCCTGCTGCTGCGCCGCCCCGCGGTGCTGGCCGGCTTCGGGCTGCTCGGCGTCGCCGGTGTGCAGGCGTTCTACTTCGCGGCCATATCCCGCATCCCCGTAGGCGTCGCGATCCTCGTGGAGTTCCTCGGCCCCGCGCTGCTGCTCGGCTGGGTGCGCTTCGTCCAGCGCAAGGCGGTCAGCAGGGCCGCGGCCGTCGGCGTGGTGCTCGCCGTCGGCGGCATGGCGGCCGTGGTCGAGGTGTGGTCGGGGCTCGCCTTCGACCCGCTGGGCCTCGCGCTGGCCTTCGGAGCCGCCTGCTGCCAGGTCAGCTACTTCGTCCTGGCCGACCACGGCAGCGACGGCGAGGACGCGCCCGATCCCGTCGCCGTCATCGCGTACGGACTGCTCATCGGCGCCCTCGTACTGACCGTCACCTCCCGCCCCTGGGAGATGGACTGGACCGTGCTCACCCACCGCGCCGACATGGGCGAGGTGTCGGTGCCCGCGCTGCTGCTCGTCGGCTGGATCGTGCTGGTGGCCACCGTCGTCGCCTACCTCACCGGAGTGCTCGCGGTACGGCGGCTGTCGCCGCAGGTCGCCGGAGTCGTCGCCTGCCTGGAAGCGGTCGTCGGCACGATCCTCGCCTGGATCCTGCTCGACGAGCACCTGGGACTGCCGCAGATCCTCGGCGGCGTCCTCGTCCTCGCGGGCGCCTTTGTCGCGCAGACCGCGAAGAAGCGGGCGGCGACCACCGTGGTGGCCGGCGCGCTGCCGGTCGACGCGGAGGCCGCCGATGCGGGGGCCGCCCAGGACAAGGCGCGGCTTCTATAGGGTCGGCGTCATGCGACACACCGTTCTCCCCCCGCCGCCCGCCGCCTGAGGCGGACGGCGCACCCACGGAAGACCCGGCCCGGGCACGTCCCCGGGCAGGTGGCCGCTGCCCGCACACGGGAGCACGCGACCACCACATTCCTTCCGCGGGAGCACCCTCGTGTCCATGTCACCTGCCCTGCCGGTCCGGCGGGGCCTGCTCTACGTCACCCTCGCCGCCACCGCATGGGGCACCGCGGGCGCCGTCGCCTCGGTGCTGTACGACAGCACCGGACTCGGCCCCTTCGCCCTCACCTTCTGGCGCTCGGCCGGCGGCTGCGTGCTGCTGCTCGCGGTCCGCGCGGCCCTGGGCGCGACTCCGCCGCCCCGCCCCGGCACGCGCACCCTGCTCATCGGTCTCGGGCTGACCGCCTTTCAGACCGCGTACTTCATGGCCGTCGCCGCCACCGGCCTCGCCGTCGCCACGGTCGTCACCCTCGGATCCGGGCCCGTGCTCATCGCCCTCGGCGGGTGGCTGTGGACCGGCGAACGCCTCGGCCGCGGCGGCGCGTGGGGCGTCGGCGCGGCCCTGGCCGGGCTGGCCGTCATCGTTCTGGGCGGAGGCGGCGACGCGACGGTGCGCCCGGCGGGCGTCGCCCTCGCGCTGGCCTCCGGGGCTGGCTACGCCGCCGTCACCCTGCTGACCCGGCAGGCCGCCCGCCGCGGTGAGGCCGAGGACCCGGCGACGGTGTCGCTGTGGTCCTTCGCGGTGTGCGCCGCGGCGGTGCTGCCGTTCGCCGTGGCCGAGGGACCGCTGCCGCGCCAGGACGCGCTGAACGTCGCGCTGCCGCTGCTGCTGTACGTCGCCGCGGTGCCCACCGCGCTCGCGTACGGGCTGTACTTCGCGGGCGCGGCGGTCCTGCGGCCGGCCACGGTCTCGGTGATCGCCCTCATCGAGCCCGTCTCGGCCGCCGTGGTCGCGATCGCGGCCCTCGGCGAGCGGCCGGCGCCCGCGACCGTGCTGGGCACCTCGATCCTGCTCGCCGCGGTCGCCGGTATCGGGACGGCCGAGACCCGCGGACCGTCGGGCACCGGTCAGCGGTCGGCGTCGGCCGTGATCAGTGCGGCCAGCTCGGCGGGCGCCGAGAGGAAGGGGGAGTGACTCCACGCCCGGCGGTACGACCGCTCGGCGCGCAGGGCCATCGTCTCCTGGAAGGCCGGAGCCAGGGCCTTGTCGTCCTCGCAGACGATGTAGCTGCAGGGCACCGTCTTCCACCCGGCGGCCGTGAGCGGCTCGCTGAAGGACTTCAGGCTCTGCGGCACCAGGCGGGCCACGGCGCGGTCGGCGTCCTCCGGGGCGACGCCACCGTAGAGGATGTCCCCCGGCTCGCCGGGCAGGGGCACGCTGCCGCTGTCGCCGGAGGGGATCTGCCCGTCGCTCAGCCCGGCGAGCGAGACGCCCTCGTCGAGCAGGAAGGCGGCCAGGTACACCAGGCGGGAGACATGGGGCGCCTGCGCGACGGCCTCGGTGACGGGCAGGCCGCCGTAGGAGTGCGCCAGCACCGTCACCGGGCCGTCGAGCGCCGCGAGGCGTTCCCGGACGGCGCGCGCGTCGTCGTACATCCCGGCGTTGTCCGCGGGGTCGGCGGAGGCGCTCGGCAGGTCCACGGTGGCCACGCGCCATCCGAGCGCGGTGAGCTCGGGAACGAGCGCCTCCCAGCACCAGGCACCGTGCCAGGCGCCGTGGACCAGGAGGATCGTGGGCGTGCTGTTGTCTGTAGTGGTCATCGATCGGCTTTCGGGAAACGGGATCTCAGGGGGCCGGCGCCGGGCGCCTGACGCGGAGGAGCGGGGCTTGGCGCGCCCCGCTCCTCCGCAGACGCTACGGGCGGCACCGGCCGGTGGACCATGCGCGCCTGTCCGCGCTTCTTGCGCGGACGTCCCGGACGCGGGTCCGCGGCGGGACACGCGGGCCCGGTCTCCGGGTGCGGCCCCGCAGCGCGGCGTGCACGCTGGAGGACGGGCAGTGAGCGGCTGCCCCTGTTCGAGCGACGAACCCGAGGAGCACTGATGCCCCGCACGGTCGATGCCGTCGTCGTCGGTTCCGGTGTGAACGGCCTGGTCGCCGCTGCCGAACTGGCCAAGGACGGCTGGTCGGTGGCCCTTGTCGAACGGGGGGAGCGGCTGGGCGGGTTCCTCGCCACCGAGGAGCGGACCCTGCCCGGCTTCCTGCACGACACCTATGCGTCGTGGCAGCCGCTCTTCGTGTCGGGGGCGGCCTACGCCGCCCTCGGCGAGGACCTGCACCGGCACGGCCTGGAGTACCGCAACACCGACGGCCTCGTCACGGGCACCGTCGCCGACGACGGCCGCGTCGTCCTGGCCCACCGGGACGCCGGCGCCACGGCGGAGGTGTTCGCGCACGCCGAGGACAAGGCCGCCTACCTCGCCATGCTGCGGCGGTTCCTCGACAACGCCGAGGCCATCGGCGGCATGCTGGGTGGTGATCCCCGCTCGCCGGCGATGCTGAAGAACATCGTGAAGCTGCTGCGCCGGGAGCGGTTCACCGGCACCGAGGCCTGGCTGCGCGCCACGCTCACCAGCGGCCGCTCGTACTGCCGCAGCACGTTCCGCGGCGACGAGGCGGACCTCCTGTGGGTGCCGTGGCTGCTGCACGCCGGCCTGTCCCCGGACCATGCCGGCGGCGGCCTGCTCGTGCCCGTGCTGGCCGCGTCGCTGCACGGCTTCGGTGTGCCCGTCGTAGCGGGCGGTGCCGGCAATCTCGTCCGGGCCTTCGAGGCGCTGCTCGGCGACCTGGGCGTGGACGTCCGCACCCGGCAACCGGTGGAACGGCTGCTCGTCACCGGCGGCCGGGTCACCGGTGTGATCAGCGGCGGGGAGACCATCCACGCCCGCCGCGCCGTCCTCGCTTCGGTGACCCCGACGGCGCTGTACGGGGAACTGCTCCCGCAGGACGTCCCGCTGCCGCCCGCGGTCCGCGGCCAGGCGCGGCGTTTCCGGTACGGGCGCGCCGCGATGCAGGTCCACGTCGCGCTCTCCGCCCCGCCCGGCTGGCACGACGACCGCCTGGCGGGGGTGCCGCTGCTGCACCTGAGCGACGGATCGGCGAGCACCGGGATCGCGTGCGCGGAGGCCGAGGCCGGCCTGCTGCCGCGCAGGCCCACGGTGGTCGTCGGCCAGCAGTACGTCCTGGACCCGTCACGGGTGCCGCGGGGAGCCGCGGCCCTGTGGATCCAGCTCCAGGAAGTGCCCTGGGCCCCGGCCGGCGACGCGGCCGGTGAACTGGACGTCACCGGCGGCTGGACGAAGGCGCTGACCGAGGGGTACGTGGACCGGGTGCTGGCCCGCGTGGCCCGGCACGCGCCCGATCTGCCAGGCAAAGTGCTCGCCTGGGACGCCGTCACCCCCGCCGACCTGGCCGCGTACAACCCCAACGCGGTGGCCGGCGACCCCTACGGGGGCTCGGCCGAGCTCGACCAGAGTCTGCTGTGGCGCCCGCTGCCCAGCGCGCCCCGGCACGCCACGCCGGTACCGGGGCTGTGGCACATCGGCTCCTCCACCCACCCCGGCCCCGGACTCGGCGGCGGCTCGGGGCACCTCGCGGCCCAGCAGCTCATCCGCGGCGGCGCGCGCCGCCGCGGCCGTCGTTGACCCGCCGCGCCGCGGCGGGTCAACGACGGCCATCGTCCGGCCCTCGGGTCAGACGCGGTCGGCGACGATCATCAGGTACTGGAAGCTGCCGTTCTTGTAGGCCGTCACGAACGCCTCCTCGATCCCCGTGACCAAGTGGTCGGCCTCACTGCGCAGTTCCCAGTACGGGAGGGCGGCGGAAGTCAGGTCCTCGACGTGGACCGGGACCAGGCGGTGGCGTGCCATGGCCCGGAAGTACTCCGAGCGGGGGTGGATGTCGCAGATGTAGTGGGCGTTGATGAGGGACACCTCGCGGGACGCGCGCCCGTAGGTGTCGTTGTAGCAGCCGGTGATCACCACGTAGCGCCCTCCGCGGCGCAGCAGCCGGGCGTGCTCCGCGAACAGCAGGTCCAGTTCGACGTACATGGTGGACTCGTTGTTCCACGAGGCCGCGTAGCCGCCGGTGGTGAGGCCGGTGTCGAGCATGTTGCGGTGGTGGTACCGGACCTTGGCGTCGATGCCGCGCCGCCGGGCCTGGTCGTTGGCGAAGTCCGCCTGCTTGGCCGAGATGGTCACGCCGTCGGTGTGGCACCCGTACCGCTGGTGCGTGACGACGCTGCCGCCGCCCCGCCCGCACCCGGCGTCGAAGGCCCGGTCGTCCGGTGAGAGCGGTCCGAGGTGGGAGGCGAGGAGTTCCGCCTGGGCCTGTTCCAGCCGGTGCAGCTCGCGGGTGATGAGCGCGCGGCGCAGGTCCGGGTCCGTCTCGTCCAGTACCGACCTGTCCGCGTCGCCCACGCCGTAGTGGTGGTGGTACAGATCGTCGAGCTTGCCGAGCTCGAGATTGACCGGGTTCTCCTCGGCGTTCCAGTAGTCCGCTACGCGGTTCTGGTAGGTGGACTGCGTCGGAACCGGAACGGACGTGGGGCCGGCGTGCACAGTGGTCAACGGTGACTCCTTGCTCTGGGACATCCGATGGTCGGTCGGCTGCCGGTCGTCTGGCGGTCAGAGGCCGTGCAGCGGACCGGACTTACCAGTACTGCGGCAGGTGGTAGCGGTGGGTGTTGGTGGCGTGCCACTCGTGGTTGCCGGACACCCAGTCGGCCAGACCCCGGGCGTAGCGCTCGATCAGCGGCGAGGCGGCGGACACCACCGCGGACTCCGTCTCGAACGCCTCCATGATCTGGTTGTGGATCTCGACGCTCCTGAGGTACGCGGCCTTCAGGCCGCACTGCTCGTTGGCGGCGACCACTTGGGGCAGGTTGAGATGGTCGGGATCGCTGGCCAGCTCCTTGGTGAAGGAGTACAGGTCGTTGACGATCGTCGTGGCGTTGCAGGCCAGTGCCGTGATCCGCTGGATCTCGGGACGGGCGTAGAGCGCCTCGGGCAGTTCGTAGCCGTCGACGGCGTCGACGATCGACAGACAGGGGCGGAAGTTGTTGAACTGCCGCATCACCAGGTACTCCCAGACCTGCGGCATGTGCCGCGTGTGCGCCCAGGAGGCTTCGGCGAGGTAGCCCAGGTGCAGCCGGGCGACGTCGTGCACGAACCTGGTGGTCTGACTGGGGCTGGCCAGGGCGGCGTAGTCCTGGAGCGCGTGGTGGTAGGCGCGCAGCGGGTCCTCGGCCTCGACCGCCCTCCGCCACTGCGCCTCGTGCTCCGGCGTGCTGTGGAGGGGGTCGAGGGCGGACTGCGCCACGACCAGCCTGCCGCCCAGGTGGCGCCGGGAGGCGCCCCTGCCCTCGTCCTCCTCGCAGTAGCAGCTGTCGACGATGTTCTCGGCGAGCAGCAGCTTGCCGGCGACCGTGAGGCGTTCCAGGTCGGCCGCCGCGGGGTGCTGCAGGGTCACCGCACGGCCGCACTGGAACTGTGCGAAGTCCCCGGTCCATTCCGGAGGGAAGAGGTCCAGCGCGCGGGCCCAGGTCTCCACCCTCCGGTCGATCTCCGCGGCCTTCTCCGGGTCGGCGGGAACGGCCGGACGGTGTCTCAGCCCGGGAACGGCACCGTGGCGCCGGGCGCGCGTGGCCGGGGCGGGGTGGGGCGGGCCCGGCATGGTGAAACCGGCGGTGGTGTTCGCGGACGTGCTCATGGATGTGTGCTCCACCGGGGTCGGGTCGGTCGGGTCAGTCCGCGGTCCGGCCGAGCTGGACGTTCTCCAGGATCCCGGCGGCGTCGGGGACGAGGATGGCCATCGAGTAGTAGGCGGTGAGCAGGTACTTGGAGACCGCGGCCTCGTCGATGCCCATGAACCGCACGTTCAGGCCCGGCTGGTACTCCTCGGGGATGCCGGTCTGGTACAGCCCGACCACCCCCTGGTCGGCCTCCCCGGTGCGCAGCGCGATGATGCTGCTGGTCTGGTCGTCGGCGACGGGGATCTTGCCGCAGGGAAAGATCGGGACGCCGCGCCAGGCCGGGACGTCGTGGCCGTTCACACTCGCGGTGCCCGGCGTGAGGCCGCGTCTGTTGCACTGCCGGAAGAACGCGGTGATCGCCTTCGGATGGGCGAGGAACAGCCGCGTCTTGCGGCGCATCGACAGCAGTTCGTCCATGTCGTCGGGGGTCGGCGGCCCGGTGAAGGTGCTGATGCGCTGGCCGTGGTCGACGTTGCCGAGCAGTCCGAACTCCCGGTTGTTGACCAGCTCCCATTCCTGGCGCTCGCGGATCTCCTCCACCGTGAGCCGGATCTGCTGCCGGGTCTGGTCCATGGGGTCGTTGTAGAGGTCGGCGACCCGGGTGTGCACCCGCAGCACGCTCTGGGTGAGCGACAGTTCGTACTCGCGCGGCCTCAGTTCGTAGTCGACGAAGCCGCCGGGCAGCGCCGGCTCACCGGTGTGGCCGGCCCGCACCGGCACGTCCGCCTCGCCCCTGCGGTTCACCGGCAGCCGTTGGCGCTCCGCGAACGCCGTCAGATGGGCGGCGAGCGACGGTACGCGATCGGCGAACTCCCGGACCGCGGGCGCGGGCAGGACCAGCACCACCCCCGAGGTCTCGGCCCGCACCGAGTTCGGCCACAGCGGATCGGGCCGGGTGATCGCCTCGTCACCCAGCGGGGAGCCGTCCGTGACGACGCCGAGCGCCTCCTCCTGCCCGTACCGGCCGGCCGCGAAGCGGGTGAAGCGGCCGCGGACGACCAGGTACACCTCGGAGACGGGCTGCCCCGCCTCGACCAGGACCTGACCCGCCCCGACCTCCCGGGGCCGGAAGCGGCCCGCGAGCTCCCGGAGGACCTCGGTGTCCGCGTAGCCGCGCAGCGCGGGCACTTCGGTCAGCGTCCGGGGAATCACCCTGATGTCGTCCGCGCCGTTGTGCTCGAAGGCGACACGACCGCGCCCCGTGCGCAGTTGCAGTCGCCGGTTGACCCGGTACGCGCCGCCCTTGACGTCCACCCACGGGAGCATCCGCAGCAGCCACCGCGAGGAGATGGCCTGCATCTGGGGCTCGGACTTGGTGGTGTCCGCCAGTTGACGTGCGGCCCGGGTGCCGAGGCTGGTGGGCACGCGGTCCGCGGGCGGGTCGAGAACGGATCCGTCGGTGCCGGGACCGATGGCGCTGTCGGGTGCGGGCACGAGGCCTCCAGAAGGTCAGCGGAGCGCGAGGGGCAGGCGGAACACCGGTGTCACCACTGACGCCGGGCGGCACCTGCGGCCACACCAGCCAACAGCACCCCATGGCCTACGAGAAGTGCGTGAAGGGGTCGCTTTCATGCGTAAAGGGTGCAAACCTCTTGATCGAGGATCATGGAGGAAGCGCGCACGCGAACGCGCGGGTCGAGTGATCCGATCCGCCGGTTTGACCTGGGAGAAGCCGCGCCGGGCGCCCCGCGGTCCCCACGCCCCGCGGTGCCTACGCCCCGGTCGGACCGGTCAGCACGGCCGGGGCGCGCGCCGGCAGCCGCCGTACGGCCGGGACGCACAACAGCGCGAGGGAGGCGGGCACCGCGACGACGGTCATCGCGAACAAGGTGGGCCGGACGCCGAGGGACGCCGACACCGGCCCCGCCAGGGCGAGGCCGAGCGGCATGAGTCCCGACGACAGCAGGAAGTCGTACGAACTCACGCGGGACAGCATCGCCTCGGGCACGTGCGTCTGCAGCGCGGTCTCCCACAGGGTGAAGAAGACGGAGACGGCCACGCCGGTCACCGCCTCGAGCACCGCGATCACGGTGAGCGATCCGCCGGATCCGATGACGACGGCCTGGCAGGACGCCACGGCGAGTGCCGCCGCGCCTACGGCCATGGGGCGCGCGACCCTGAGCCGGTAGGCGCACACGTCCCCGACCACGGCACCGGCACCGAAGGCCGTGACCACGACCGACCAGCTCGCCACGCCGCCCCACTCGCGTGCGGCCAGGACAGGCCCCAGCACGAACACCGAGGGCAGCACGACGACGTGGTAGACCCCGATGGCCGCCATCCCGGACCACACCCACGCGTTGCCGCGCACGTGCGACCAGCCGGCCCGCAGTTCCCCGAGGAAGGTCCCGCCGGCCGTGGTACGCGCCGCCGCGGGGGCCCCCGCGCGAGGTCGCAGCCTGGCCAGGAAGGCGGCGCTGACCGCGAAGGTCAGGGCGTCCACGGCCAGGGCGCCACCTGGCCCGGCCAGGGCGATCAGGCCACCGGCCAGGGCCGGCCCGAGCACGAGCCCCGACGACTGGACGAAGCCGCGCAGGGCGTTCGCCTCCCGCAACCGGTCGGCCCCGACCACCAGGGGCAGCAGCCCGGTCGAGGTCGGCATGAAGAACGCGTCCGCCGTGCCGAACACGATCATCAGCAGCACGAGATGGGACACCTCGGCGATCCCGGCGAGCAGGAGCGCGGCGATGAGCCCCTGTACGGCGCACCGCACGACGTCGGAGACCAGCATGATGCGGTGCCGCCGGAAGCGGTCCGCCCACACCCCTCCCACCAGCGTGAACAGCAGCATGGGCAGCAGACCCGCGGCGGTCACCAGCCCGATGTCGGAGGCGGAACCGCCCACTGAGAGCACCGCGAAGGGCACGGCCACGAACGACACACGGTCGCCCAGCACCGACAGGGACTGCCCCACGAACAGGCGGGCGAACTGCCGCTCGTCACGCAGCACGGCAGGGACCAGGGATTTCACGCGGAGACCGATCAGGAACGGGAGGGACACGAGGGGGAAACCCCGATGATAAGGAGGCGGGCCGTCCGGGTCGCCTGATTTTGCCGGGCCCTCCCGCTCTCCCGCTCTCCCGTCCTCCCGCCCTGGCTCCGGCCTTACCTCCGCGGTAATCGACGCCCGGGCGGCCGGCGCCGAGGATCGAGGGGCGGCAGCGCGCCGCGCCGATGACGGAGCACCGCACCGACCCTGGGAGTCGCCATGACCGCCTACGCCGTGGGCCACCTTCGTCCGGGACAGGCCGATGAGGAGGTCCTCACCTACATCGAGCGCATTCAGGCCACCCTCGATCCGTTCGGCGGGCGCTTCATCGTGCACGGCGCCGTCGTGGAGGTGCTGGAGGGCCCGTGGCCGGGGACGGTCGTGCTGATCGAGTTCCCGGGCATGGCCGAGGCCCGCGCGTGGTACGACTCCCCGGCGTACCAGGACATCCTGCTGCTGCGGACCCGCCACATCCCCGGGGAGGTGATCCTGGTCGAGGGGGTGGGCCCGGGGTACGACGCGGCGCGGACCGCCGCACGGATGCGGTCGGATGCGGCGTCCCGCTAGTCCTCGGTCGCCGCCAGGCGGCGCAGCTGCTGGGCACGGGCGGCGGCGTCGCCCGGTCCGCCGCGGGCGGCCAGGCGATTGCTCACGTCCTGTCGCACGGCGCGCGGTTTGTTGCCGCCGAACTTGAACTTCGCCCGCACGTCGACGACTTCGAGCCGCAGACCGCGGATGCCCGGCAGCATCCGGCCGTAGGGCGCCGCACCGGGGGCGACGTGGGCGTGGTCGCCGAGCGGCTGGAAGTGGGAGAGCTGCAGGTGCAGGAGGTCCGCCTTCTCCTGGGGGTCGTCGACGATGTGGGCCCGGCAGATCAGCTGGACGGCGGCGTAGTAGCTGGTGGGGGTGCCGTGCTCGGGCGGGGCGTCGTCGGGGGCGTGCCAGGGGGCCGGGATGTAGGTGTAGTCGTCGACGACGCTGAGGGTCGCCTCCGGGCGCGCCTCCAGGGCGGGCCACAGCGGGTTGGGGCGGGCGAGGTGGGTGACGGCCTCGCGCCGCCCCGCGTCGTACGCGAAGTGCAGCGGCTGCACGAAGGGCGGTCCGCCGGGGAGGCCGTTGACGGCGAGCTGCCCGAAGTCGTGGTCGGCGAGCCAGTCCTGCCACTCGGTGTCGTCGCGGGCGGCGTCCCAGGGGTGTATCAGCATGTCGGACCTCCGTTCACTGAGGGGCGAGGTAGCCGGGCAGGGCGATCGACGGGTCGAGGTCGTCGGCGGGGAGGGGCGTGCCGTAGCCGCGGGTGACGGGCAGGACACCGGTCCAGTGGGGGAGGGACAGGTCCTCGGGGTCGTCGGAGGGGCCGCCCGTGCGGATCTTCGCGGAGACCTCGTCCAGGTCGAGCGCGATCACGGCCGTGGCGGCCAGCTCCCTGGCGTTCGCCGGGCGGCAGTCGGCGGCCCGGCCCGGCAGGACGTGGTCCACCACGGCGTCCAGGGCGGCCGCGCGCTCTGCGGGGTCGGTGACCTGGCGGGCGGTGCCGTGCACCACCACGGAGCGGTAGTTGACCGAGTGGTGGAAGGCGGACCGGGCCAGGACGAGCCCGTCCACGTGCGTCACGGTCAGGCACACCGCGAGCCCGGGGTCCTCGCCGGCGCCGCGCAGCGGCGGCGAACCGGTGGAGCCGTGCACGTACAGCCGCTCGCCCGCGCGCGCGTACAGCGTGGGCAGGACGACCGGCGCGCCGTCCCGGACGAAACCCAGGTGGCAGAGGTAGCCGGCGTCGAGGATCGCGTGCACGACGGCGCGGTCGTACGAGGCCCGCTCACGGCTGCGGGTCGGGACGGTCCGGTGGGTGGCGACGTACGGGGCGGCACCCGGAGAGGCGGCCTCGGGCGAGGGGGCGGAGGACGGCGGCGGGGCGGGCATGGCGCAATCCTTTGCACTAGTACATAATGTTTTTTGTGCTAGGAGAGTACATGTTCACCGGACAGGGCGCAGCCGAGATCGCGGCCGACGTCGAACGGGCCGTCGGGCGGGGAGCGCTGGCCCCCGGGGCGGCCCTGCCGCCGCTGCGGGAGCTCGCCGCCCGGCTCGGGGTCAACCCCAACACCGTCGCCGCCGCCTACCGCCTGCTGCGCGATCGCGGCGTCATCGAGACCGCCGGCCGGCGCGGCAGCCGGGTCCGGCCCCGTCCGGCGACCACGGCGCGCGACGAGATCCGCCCGGCCGTGCCGGCCGGCGCGCGGGACCTGTCCACCGGCAACCCCGACCTCGCCCTGCTGCCCCCGCTCGGTGCGGCGCTCGCCGCTGCCGCCGCCCGCCACGCCGAACGGCCGACGCTGTACGGTGTTCCGCCCGTGGACGAGGAACTGGAGGCGCTGGCCCGCGCCGCCTTCGACGCCGACGGGGTGCCCGACGGCCCGGTCGCGGTGACCTCCGGGTCGCTCGACGCGATCGAGCGCGCGCTCACGGGGCACCTGCGGTCCGGCGACACGGTCGCGGTGGAGGACCCGGGCTGGGGCAGCGTCTTCGACCTCGTCCCGGCCCTCGGGATGCGCGCGGTGCCGGTCGCCGTCGACGACGACGGCCCGCGGCCGGAGGACGTGGACCGCGCGCTGCGCCAGGGCGCGCGGGCCCTGATCGTCACCGACCGCGGACAGAACCCCACCGGCGCGACGATCTCCGCCCGACGGGCGCGAGAGCTGCGGACCGTCCTGGCGGCGCACCCCGAGGTGCTGGTGGTCGACGACGACCACGTCCACGGCCTGACCGGGCTCCCGCTGCACCCGCTGGCCGGCAGCACCCGGCACTGGATGCTGGTCCGTTCCACCGCCAAGGCCTACGGGCCCGACCTGCGGCTCGCCGTGCTCACCGGGGACCCGGTCACCGTGGACCGGGTCCGCGGCCGGCTGCGGCTGGGACCCGGCTGGGTCAGCCATCTGCTCCAGCACACCGTCGCCCACCTCTGGCGCACCGGCGCGGTCGACGTCCCCGCCGTCTCGGCCGCCTACGCGGCGCGGCGCGACGCACTGGTCGGCCTGCTCGCCGACCGCGGGGTGGCCGCGCACGGCCGCAGCGGGATGAACGTCTGGGTGCCGGTGCCCGACGAGACCGGCGCGGTCACCCGCCTGCTCGACGCGGGCTGGGCGGTCGCACCCGGCGCCCGCTTCCGCCTCGCCTCCCCGCCCGGGATCCGGATCACGGTGTCACCGGTCGCGGTCGCGGAGGTGCCCGCGCTGGCCGACGCCGTGGCCGGCGCGGTGCGCCCGCACCGGCTCGGCCGCTACGGCTGACCGCGCCCCGGCCCGGCGGTCAGTCCTTCGGGCGGCGCTGGGTGAGCGCCGCCCCGGCGAGCACGACGGCCGCGCCGACCGGCTCGTTCCAGCTCAGCCGCTCGTCGAGCAGGGCGACGCCGGCCGCGGTGGCGATGACCGGGATCAGGTACGTGACCATCGTCGCGATCGTCGGGCCCTTCTCCGCGACGATCCGGTACTGCAGCAGGAACGCGATGCCCGTGCCCAGCGCACCGAGCGCGACGACCGACAGCGTCGGCCACAGCGGCCAGCCGTCCGGTGTGGAGGTGAACAGCGGTGTCAGCACGGCCAGTTGGACGGTGCCGAGCAGCAGCTGCGAGAAGGACATGGACAGCGCCGAGTTGCCGCTGCCGCTGAGGGTCCGGCGAACGTAGATCCAGCCGACCGCGTAGCTCGCCGACGCGCCGAGCGCCATCGCGGTGCCCGACGGGTCCGTCCCCGAGAAGCCCTGCCACGCGCCGAGCACGGTCAGTACGCCGACGAAGCCGATGCCGACGCCCGCGACGCGCTGCCGGGTGGGCTTGTCGTCGGACAGGGCCACCACCGACAGCAGCATGCTCCACAGCGGGGTGGTGGCGTTGCAGATGCCGGCCAGAGTGGAGGGGATGGTCAGCTCCGCATACGCGAACAGCGAGAACGGCAGTGTGTTGAGGAGCAGCGCGGCGACGGCCATGTGGCCCCAGGCGCGCGCCCCGCGCGGCAGTCGCTGCCGCCGGACCGCGAAGGCGACGGCCAGCACGACCGTGCCGAAGACCATCCGGCCCAGCGCGACCTGCAACGGAGCGTAGGCCTCCGTGCCGACCTTGATGAACAGGAAGCTGAAGCCCCAGATGAGGGCCAGGACCGCCCAGCTGACCCGCCAGTCGAGCGCGGGGCGGCGAGCCGGGGCGGCCGGGGTGGGGGAGGGGGTGCCGGCGGCGGTGAGGCCGGCGTCGGCCGGGCGGGCGGTTGCGCTCATGGCCACACCATGACGGAAGCAACCTCTTAGCACAAGGGAGATTCGCTCCGAGGAATCCCGTAGCATCGCTTACATGTTGAACCTGGAGCGGCTGCGCATCCTGCACGCGATCTCCGCCTACGGCTCGGTGAGCGCGGCGGCCGACGTCCTGCACGTCACGACCTCGGCGGTCTCGCAGCAGATGACCAAACTGGAGCGGGAGACCGGGCAGGCCCTCCTGGTCAAGAACGGCCGCGGGGTGCGGCTCACCGACGCCGGCCGGCTGCTGTCCGGGCACGCCGACCGCATCCTGTCCCTGGTGGAACGCGCCCACTCCGACCTCGAGGCGCACCGCGGGGCGCCGGTCGGCGAGCTGCGCATGGGCGCCTTCCCGACGGCCGTCCGCGGCCTCTTCCCGCAGGCGCTGATGTCGCTGCGGACCGACTTTCCGGCGCTGCGGACCATGGTCCAGGAGATGGAGCCGGAGCCCGCGCTGGGCCGCCTGGTGCGCGGCGACATCGACCTCGCGGTCGTCCTCGACTGGTACAACAAGCCGCTGTCGCTGCCCGGGGGGCTGGCGAAGGAACCGCTGCTCGACGACATCGCCGACGTCGTCGTCCCGGTCGGGCACCCGCTCGCCGGGCACACGGAGGTGGACCTCGCCGAGTTCGCGGACGACGACTGGATCGCCTGGCCCGACGGCGGCTTCTGCCACGAGTGGCTGCTGTTCACCCTGCGCGGCAAGGGCGTCGAGCCGCGCATCGCCCACCACGCCGAGGAGCACCCCACCGTGCTCGCCCTCGTCGCGGCCGGCCTCGGCGTCGCCGTCGTCCCCCGCCTCGGCCGCGGCCTCCTGCCGGCCGGCGTACGGGCCGTGCCGGTCCGGCACACCATGCGCCGCCACATCTACGCCGTCTGGCGCGCCGACGCCGACCGCCGCCCGGCGATCCGCGCCGCCGTCGAGGCCCTGCGTCACGCGGGCGCGGGGGTGGCGGCGGCCGACGCCTGAGGCCGCCGGACGCGCCGTGGCCTGCGCGGCCCCCGGTCGAAGCCCGCCCGTCTGTCGGTGGCCGGTGCGATCATTTCCCGAGCCGAGGAGGGGGTGGGTGCGATGCGGCCGGTGGACGCGGCGTGGAGCCGTGTGGAGCAGTGGCTGGAGACGAGGGCGCCCTTGGTCCGGGACGCGTTGCGCCCCGCCGCGACGCAGGCGGAGATCGACGGGGCGAGCGCGCGCTTGGGGGCGGAACTCCCCGATGACCTGGCATCTCTGCTGCGACTGCACGACGGGGCGGAGGACACCGACGCCGGGCGGTTCCTGAGCGGGATGCGACTGCTGCCGCTTCGGGAGATCGAGTCGGCGCATCGCGGTATGTGCTCCATGCTCACCGGCGACGACCTCGTGGGCATCTGGTGGCACGCGCAGTGGATCCCCTTCGCCGCCAACCACGACGGGTGGAGCAGGCTCTACCTCGATGTCCGGCCGGGGCCGGGCTCCGGTGCCGTGGGTTCCTTCTTCATGGAATCCGGAGGCGAGCGCAGGTGGCCGTCCCTGACCGTCTACCTGGAGCAGGTCGCGGCCTCGCTGGAGGACGGTGCGCCGCTGAACCATCGCACGCCCCGGGTGGCCGGGGTACGGGCTCGTCGTCTGGGACTGGCAAGCGCCGCCCCCGCGACCGCAGTTGACCAGGCGGCGCCGGCCCGGCGGGTGAACGGGCGACGCGGGTGTGCCGGATGTCGTCCGGCACACCCGCACGCGGTGCGGATCAGGCCAGGGTGATCGAGTCGCCCTGGACGGTGACGTCGGCGGCGGGGAGGGGCTGGGTCGCCGGGCCGGCGGCCACGCTGCCGTCGGCGACGTTGAACTTGCTGCCGTGGCAGGGGCAGTTGATCGTGCCGTTGGCCACGTCCTTGACGGCGCAGCCCTGGTGGGTGCAGATCGCCGAGAAGGCCTTGAACTGGCCTGCCGTCGGCTGGCACACGACCACCTTCTTGTCCGCGAAGACCGTGCCGCCGCCGACGGGGATGTCGGACGTCTTCGCGAGCGCCTGAGCCGCCCCGTTCCCGTCCTCCTGCCCGCCGGTGGCGGCGCCGCTCTGCGGGGGCGCGGCAGGGCTGTACGCGCCGGCGGAGTCGTTCGAGTCGCCGCAGGCGGCCAGCGCGGCCGCCAGGCCCGCCGCACCCACTCCGGCGACCACGGCGCGGCGGGTGGGAGTTCCTGCGATGCCAGTCGTCTCGGCCATGCCTCACACTTCCTGTTGCCTCGTCCGTTCCGGGCCGGCGTCGTGGCCGCCCGGCGGCGTGAGATCACGCTCTGCACAGGCATACGGACGGGTTCCGAAGGTTGTTCAATGCACGACGAAATTATTCTTCCGCGGCTTTGCCGCCCCCGCGGCGGCACCGAGGTGGGGGAATGGCCCATGCTGCTCGATCTGGTGGCGGCGGGGGTCGGGGTGGCGCTCGTGCCCGAAGGGCTGGACTTCTCCCTGCACGCGCGCCCCGCCGGCGCCCTGCGGCTGGTCCCTCTCGCGGGTGTCGGCCTGGGACGCCGCGTCGACCTGCTGCTGCCCAAGGGGCACGCGGCGAGCCCCGCCGCCCGCCGCTTCGCCGAACTCGTCCGGCAGGACCGCGCCACCGCCGCGGAGGGGGAGTGACGTCCGGCCGGGTCCGCGCGGCCTCTTAGGATGCGCACATGGAGGAAGTGACCGGAATCCGGTACGTGACGCCCTTGCGCGAGGGCGGATCGGTGCCAGGAGTCGTCGAGGCCGACGACCTCGGCACCTACGTCGTGAAGTTCGTCGGCGCCGCGCAGGGCCGCAAGGCGCTGGTCGCCGAGGTGATCGCCGGGGAGCTGGCCCGGCGCCTCGGGCTGCGGGTGCCGGTGCTGGTGCGGTTCCAGTTCGACCCGGTGATCGGGCTCGGCGAGCCGGACCAGGAGATCCAGGACCTGCTGAAGGCGAGCGGCGGCCTCAACCTCGGCATGGACTTCCTGCCCGGCGCGCTCGGCTTCGACCCGCTGGTCTTCGACGTGGAGTCGGCGGAGGCGGGCCGCGTGGTCTGGTTCGACGCGCTCATCGGCAACGTCGACCGCTCGTGGCGCAACCCGAACATGCTGGTCTGGCACAAGGACCTCTGGCTGATCGACCACGGGGCCTCGCTGATCTTCCACCACAACTGGAAGGGCGCGGACCAGGCCGCCGACAAGCCCTACGACGCCGCCGACCACGCCCTCGCCCGGTTCGCCCCCGACATCGAGGCCGCCGCGCGCGATCTCGCCCCGCGGGTGGACGAGACGCTGCTGCGCGAGGTCACCGCGCAGATCCCCGACGAGTGGCTGGCGGACGAGCCCGGTTTCGACGGCCCCGACGACGTGCGGCGCGGGTACGAGCGGGTGCTGCTGGCCCGCGCCGGGACGGTGGCGGAGCGGATCACCCTCGCGCCGAAGGAGAAGGAGAAGCAGCCGCCACCGGAGTGGCTGCGCACCTGGGTCGAGGGGAAGGCCGCGAAGTGAGCACGCAGAACGGGCGCGACGTCTTCGAGTACGCGCTGGTGCGCGTGATGCCGCGGATCGAGCGCGGGGAACTGATCAACGCCGGTGTGCTGGTGTACTGCCGGGCCAAGTCCTTCGTCGGCGCCCGGGTCCATCTCGACGAGACCCGGCTGCGCTGCCTGGACCCGGACGTCGACGTGGCGGGCGTGCGGGCCGCGCTGCGCGGCTACGAGGGCATCTGCGCGGGCGGCGAACGCGCCGGGCAGGCGGCCGGGGACGATCCGGGCCGCCGCTTCCGCTGGTTGACGGCGCCGCGCAGCACCATCGTGCAGCCCGGCCCGATCCACACCGGGCTGACCGCCGACCCGCGGGCCGAGGTGGACCGCCTGCTCGATCTTCTGGTGCGCTGAGCCACATCGGCGCGGTGGGCGTTGACACAGGGTCACTGCGCTCCTACGGTTTCGGCAGCGGGACGTACTAAGCGGTCGCTCACCTGCGCGACCGGACCCCAGGGCTGAGGAGAACAGATGTCGACCACCGAGCAGCGCGTAGCGATCGTCACCGGGGCGGCACGCGGCATCGGCGCCGCCACCGCCGTGCGCCTGGCCGCCGAGGGCCGTGCCGTGGCCGTGCTGGACCTCGACGAGGTCGCGTGCAAGGACACCGTCGAGCAGATCACCAAGGCGGGCGGCCGGGCGATCGCCGTCGGCGCCGACGTCTCCGACGAGGCGCAGGTCGAGGCCGCGGTCGCGCGCGTCGCCGAGGAGCTGGGGGCGCCGACGATCCTGGTCAACAACGCCGGCGTGCTCCGCGACAACCTGCTCTTCAAGATGAGCGCGTCCGACTGGGACACGGTCATGAACGTGCACCTGCGCGGCGCCTTCCTGATGACCCGCGCCGTCCAGAAGCACATGGTGGACGCGAAGTTCGGCCGCGTGGTCAACCTGTCCTCGTCCTCCGCGCTGGGCAACCGCGGCCAGGCCAACTACTCGGCCGCCAAGGCCGGTCTGCAGGGCCTCACCAAGACCCTCGCGCACGAGCTCGGCAAGTTCGGCGTCACCGCCAACGCCGTCGCCCCCGGCTTCATCGCCACCGACATGACCGCGGCCACGGCCGCCCGCATCGGCATGGGCTTCGAGGAGTTCCAGGCCGCCGCCGCCAGCCAGATCCCGGTCCAGCGCGTCGGCAACCCGGACGACGTCGCCAACGCCATCGCCTTCTTCACCGGCGACGCCGCGGGCTTTGTGTCCGGCCAGGTCCTGTACGTGGCCGGCGGCCCGCTCAACTGACCCGCGACAGGAGACCCGCACCCATGAGCACCCAGCCCGACAGCGGCCGTGTCGCGATCGTCACCGGCGCCAGCCGCGGTATCGGCTACGGCATCGCCGAGGCCCTGGTCGCGCGCGGCGACCGCGTCGTCATCACCGGCCGCAACGAGGAGGCGCTGAAGGAGGCCGTCGAGCGGCTCGGCGCCGACCGCGCCCTCGGCGTCGCCGGCAAGGCCCACGACGAGGCGCACCAGGCCGAGGTCGTCGAGCGCGCGATGGAGGCCTTCGGCCGCGTCGACTACCTCGCGAACAACGCCGGCACCAACCCGGTCTTCGGCCCGCTGTCCGAGCTCGACCTCGGCGTCGCCCGCAAGGTCTTCGAGACCAACGTGATCTCGGCGCTCGGCTTCGCCCAGCAGACCTACAGGGCGTGGATGAAGGACAACGGCGGTGCGATCGTCAACATCGCCTCCGTCGCGGGCATCAGCGCCTCCCCCTTCATCGGCGCCTACGGCATGAGCAAGGCCGCCATGGTCAACCTCACGCTGCAGCTCGCCTCCGAGATGGCCCCCGGCATCCGCGCCAACGCCATCGCGCCGGCGGTCGTCAAGACCCGGTTCGCCGCCGCGCTGTACGAGGGCCGCGAGGAGGAGGCGGCGTCCGCGTACCCGCTGGGGCGGCTCGGCGTGCCCGAGGACATCGGTGGCGCCGCGGCCTTCCTGCTCTCCGACGCGGCGGCCTGGATCACCGGCCAGACCCTCGTCGTGGACGGCGGCATCTTCCTCAACGCCAGCGTCGGCCACTGAGCGCCTGCGCTCGTCCGCGCTCGTCGTGAGCGAGCCCCGGTGCCGGCCCCGAAACGGCGGCCGGCACCGGGGCCGAGGGTCGTCAGCGCCCTCTGCCCGGGCGCGACCGGTTCCGCCGCACATGGTCACGGGGCCCGCCGGTGGCGGCGGCGACCGGATGCAGCCGCCGAAGTCGTGGTGACGCCGCAGCGGCTCCAGCAGCGGAACGATGTCCGGACAGGCGTGTCCGGGCGAGCGAACGGCCTGACACCCTGCGGCGCCGCCGGACCGTGACCGTGTGCTGCGGCCATGCCGGGCAGAACCGCTTCCGGGGGCAGTCGGGATGGCTCTCCGGCGCGGCTGCCCGGGTTCACCGTCACGATGCGCCGCCGGGAACGGCTGGACGTCGGCCGGTCCCCCGCACGCGGCGACTGTCGGAGGGGGACGGTACGTTCGGTCCCAGTAACGGATCGCGTACCGGAGGTTCCCGACGTGCCCATCACGCTGCCCGAGTCCTGGCAGGCCGTCCTCGGCGAGGAGTTGGCGAAGCCCTACTTCGGCCAACTCACCGAGTTCGTCGAGGAGGAGCGCGGGAGCCACCGGATCTACCCGCCGCGGGAGCAGGTCTTCGCCGCGCTGGAGGCCACGCCCTACGACAAGGTCAAGGTGCTGGTGCTCGGCCAGGATCCGTACCACGGCGAGGGCCAGGGGCACGGACTGTGCTTCTCGGTGCGCCCGGGGGTGAGGACCCCGCCCTCCCTGCGGAACATCTTCAAGGAGCTGAAGGACGAGTACGGCCACCCCGTCCCGGACAACGGCTACCTGATGCCGTGGGCCGAGCAGGGCGTCCTGCTGCTCAACGCGGTGCTGACCGTGCGCGAGGGCGAGGCCAACTCGCACAAGGGCAAAGGCTGGGAGAAGTTCACCGATGCCGTCATCAAGGCGGTGGCGTCCCGCCCCGACCCGGCGGTCTTCGTGCTGTGGGGCAACTACGCCAAGAAGAAGCTGCCCTTGATCGACACGGAGCGGCACGCCGTCGTGCAGGGCGCCCACCCCTCGCCCCTGTCGGCCAAGCTCTTCCTCGGCAGCCGGCCCTTCACCCAGATCGACGAGGCGCTCAAGGCGCAGGGCCACGACCCCGTCGACTGGCGCATCCCGGACCTCGGCGCCCGCTGATCCGTACGGCCCGGCGGCCGGCTCAACGGCCGTAGGTGTCCCGGCAGATATGAGCGGCGTCGCCGCCCGTCGCCCAGCCGCCGTACTGCTCGCCCCAGGCGCACACGTTCGCGCCCCCGGCCCGTGGGGCGGCCGGGGACGCGGTGCGGTGCGGGTGCGGCGCGGCGGGGACGGCAGGCATGGCCGGAGCCGCAAGGCGGCGGGCCCTCGGGGCCGGTGCGGGGGCCGCCGCCGGGAGCCGGGAAGCGGACGGGGAGGGCTCCGGGGGCACGGTGGTCAGGGCCTCCAGCACGGGCCCCTGGACCACGGGCACGACACCGGCGGCCGCCGACGGCCGTGGCGGGGCGGGGGCCGGCGGCGGCGTCCCCGGATGCCGCTCCGACACCGTCACGCATCCCGGGACAGCGGCCATCGCCGCCACGACCACCATTGCCACCGCATGTCGACGCACCCGCACAACTCTCGTGCAGTGGTGCGCTCTTGCCCATTCCCCGCAGGGGTGATCAGTCGCCGGTCACGCCGTCGACGCACTCGCGGATGAGGTCCGCGTGCCCGTTGTGGCGGGCGTACTCCTCGATCATGTGGATGTAGATCCACCGCAGGGAGACGGGGTTCTTGCGCCGGCCCAGGCCGATGTCGTCCAGGGAGCGACCGAGGGCCAGCTCGCGGGCGTGCGCGATCTCGGCACGCCAGGTGGCGAACGCCTCGGCGGTGTCGGCCTTGTCGAGGTCGTGGAACTCCCCGTCCGGGTCCTCCTCGGTGTAGTACAGCGGCGCCGCCTCCTCGCCCGCGAGGGCGTTGCGGAACCAGCCGCGCTCCACCTCGGCCATGTGACGGACCAGACCGAGAAGGGTGAGCCCGGACGGCGGCACGCTGGCGGTGCGCAGCTGTTCGTCGTCCAGGTCGGCGCACTTGAACGCCAGGGTGTCGCGGTGGAAGTCGAGCCAGGTGTCCAGCATCGTGCGCTCGTCGGCGATGAGGGGCGGATCGGTGCGTTCGGGTGTCGTCGTCATGGCGGCCATGATGGCGGGGGCCTCCGCCGGCGTCGAAGCATTAACCGCCGGACCGGGCCCCCTGCGCCCCTCGCAGCACGTCGGGGGCATCGGCCGTCAGCTCCGCCCCGGACGGCGGTGACGCGGATACCGCTCCCGCGACGGCCAGGCGACGGGCGTCCGCGCGTGACGCTCCGGTTCGGCGGAGCCGACGGCACGCGGCAGCATCTGGACTGCCCGCCGGTTCGGCGCCCGGCACCACCCGGTCCCCGGCGTGGCCGCCGCCGACGCGCCCGGCACCGTCCTGTGCGACGACGTCCCCCACTTGGCCGTGCCGCTGCCCCCTACGCCGCGACCGGACCGCCCTGCCCGGCGACGGCGACGCGGCCCACGCCATGACTCCCCACCTCGGCCAGGGCAGCGGACAGGCGATCGAGGACGCGGTCGTCCTCGCCCACCTCGCCGAGCCCGGCGGCGACACGGCCGCGGCGGTCGCCGCGTACAGCGTGCGGCGCCAGCTCCGCACCACCGACGTGATGCGCCGCTCCCGCCCGGTCGGACGGCCGGAGTCGTCCCGGCCCGCCGGTGGCCCGACAGGTGGGACGAGCGGGCCTCGTCGGGGCGTCCGAGGCGCAGCGGGGGGAGCAGGGCGTGGGCCTGGCTGAACCAGGGCTCCTCCTGGCAGCTCCGGCCGCCCTCGCGCACCGGCTGCCGCGGACAGCCTGGGCTCGCTCAAGGCCGAGGCGCCGCGGGCCCGGCTCGTGCTCAACCACCTGAACCCGCTGGTGCGCCGGGCCCGCCACCGTCACCGAGCGCGGGCCGGCCGGCACCACCGCCGAAGCGCTGTACGGGCAGGCGCTGCTGCTCACGTCGCCCGCGGGACCCGCTCTTCGCCGCTGCCGACCGCTTCGGCCCGCGCTTGGCCCCGCGCGGCGCGGACGGCATCGGCGGACCGGCGGCTCCCCGCACGCCCCGTATGCTGCCAGCGGAAACGACCGGGCACCGCAGGCGGGAGAGGCACATGGAAGCCCTGAAGATCGGGGTGATCGGACTCGGTGACATAGCGCGCAAGGCGTATCTGCCGGTGCTCGCCGCGCAGCCGGGGCTGGAACTGCACCTCCACACCCGCACCCCCGCCACGCTCGACGAGGTCGGCGACCGCTACCGCCTGCCGCACCGCCACACCACCCTCGACGCGCTGCTCGACCAGGGCTTGGACGCCGCCTTCGTGCACGCCCCCACCGTCAGCCACGTCGCCATCACCGAGCGGCTGATCGAGGCCGGGGTGCCCGCGTACGTCGACAAGCCGTTCGCGCCCGACCTGGCCGGCGCCGAGCACCTCGTCCGGCTGGCCGAGGAGCGCGGCGTCGGCCTCATGGCCGGCTTCAACCGCCGCTACGCGCCCGGTTACGCGCAGTGCCTCGAGCACCCGCGCGACCTGATCGTGCTGCAGAAGAACCGCATCGGCCTGGCGGAGGACCCGCGCGGCGTGGTCTTCGACGACTTCATCCACGTCGTGGACACTCTGCGCTTCCTCGTCCCCGGCACGATCGAGCACACCGACGTGCGCGCCCGGGTCCGCGACGGCCTCCTGCACCACGTGCTGCTGCAGTTGTCCGGCGACGGCTTCACGGCGATCGGCGTCATGAACCGCATGAACGGTTCCACCGAGGAGACGCTGGAGGTCATGGGCCAGGACGCCAAGCGCCAGGTGGTCAACCTCGCCGAGATCGTCGACCACAAGGGCCAGCCCACGCTGCGCCGGCGCGGCGACTGGGTGCCGGTCGCCCGCCAGCGCGGCATCGAGCAGATCACCCTGGCCTTCCTCGACGCCGTGCGGCACGGCAAGCCGCTGGACGCCCGTGACGCGCTGCGCACCCACGAACTGTGCGAGCGCATCGTCACCGCGGTGACCGAGCAGACCTCCTGAACGCGTGCACGGCCGCCCCGGCCAGCAGCAGCACCGCGAGCCGGGGCACCCAGTCGCCCAGCCGGTCGTACAGGGTGCGCCCGGCGGCCAGCGGCACCTCGTAGACCCGCGTGGCGCTGCGCGACGTGCCCAGCCACGGTCCGGTCGGCCGTCCCGCGGCGTCGTAGCCCGCGCTGATCCCGGTCAGCGTGGCGTGCACCACCGGCCGTCCGGTCTCGGCCGCGCGCAGCGCCGCGAGTGAGGCGTGCTGCGCCGGGGCCCAGCTGTTCTGGAACGACGAGGTCGAGGACTGCGCGACCAGCAACTGCGCCCCGTCGTCGGCGAGATGGCGGCTCATGTCGGGGAACGCAGACTCGAAGCACACCAAGGGACCCAGCCGCACGGCGCCCGCGTCCATGACCACCTGGTGGTCGCCCCGTACGCGGTCCTCGCCCGCCGCCCTGCCCACCGAGGTGGCCCAGCCCAGCAGCCCGCGGGCCGGCACGTACTCGCCGAAGGGCACCAGCCGCATCTTGTCGTACCCCTCGCCGAGCGGGCCGTCCGGGCCGATCAGCAGCGAGGTCTTGGAGATGCCGCGGCCGTCCGCACGGCGCGCGTCCACATTGACCAGTACGTCCGCGCCGACGAGCGAGGAGAGCGCGGCCAGCCGGGCGGCGAGGTCCGGCCGGGCCGACAGGTCGAAGCCGACGCTGCTCTCCCCCCACACCACCAGGTCCACCTCCCGGCCCGCGAGCCCGCGGGTCAGCCGCTCGCCCTGGTCGAAACGCTGCTGCGCGCCCACGACCACCCCCGGCTGCACCACCGCCACCCGCACCGCCGTCCCGGTGCGCGACGGCACCGGCGCCCACAGCCACACCGCCGCCGTCGCCACGGCGCACACGACGAGCGCCGCCCCCGCCCGTCCCCGCCACCGGGGCACGGCGACGAGCGCGGTCAGTGCCGTGTTCACCGCCACCAGCACGAAGCTCACCAGCCACACGCCGCCGACCGAGGCCAGCCGCAGCGCCGGCGCGACCTGCCACTGGCTCGCCCCGAGCAGCCCCCAGGGGCCGCCCAGGGACTCCCAGGAGCGCACCAACTCGGCCAGCAGCCACGCACACGGCACCAGCACCGTCGCCGCCACCACGGAGCGCCCGCCGGGGTTCCCGCCGAGCAGGCGCCGCACCAGCCACCCCCAGGGCGCCCACAGCGCCCCGAGCAGCAGCGCCAGCAGCACGATGAACACATGCAGGCTCGGCACGAGCCAGTGGTGGACGGCCACCATGAACCCGGCCCCGCCGAGCCAGCCGTCCAGCGCCGCCCGCCGTCCCGTCGGGGCCGACCGGGCGAGCAGCATCCACGGCACCAGCGCGCCGTACGCCAGCCACCACAGCGACGGTGCCGGGAAGGCCAGCGCGGGCAGTGCCCCCGCCGCCGCGGCCGCCGCGCCCCTGCCCCAGGGCGAGGCACGCCGGGAGGTCCGGACCGGCGGGCTGTCGACCTTCACCGTCACGTGCGCTCCTCATGGTCGTCTGACCCCAGTCTCAGCCGTGCGCTGCGCCTTGGACAGGGGGCGCCACGGCGTTCACCTGCCGTGTCGTGGTCTCCGCGGGTCGCCGCGATCCGCCGGCACGCCGTTTGAGAGCGCCAGGGGGAGGGATCATCCAGGGGAGAGGCGGGCGAGTCGAGGACGAGGACGTGCCCATGGGCGAAGAAGCCGGCCGGCGGGGCCCCGGGGCAGGTCAGGAGCGCCGCGGGCCGGCGGCGGTGCCGGTGGCCACCGCCCTCGCCGGCGGCGACGGGGGGCTGCTGACCGCCTGGGGCGAGGAGGCACGGACGCTGCTCGGCTACGAGGCCGCGGAGGTCCTCGGCCGTCCCGCCGCCGCACTGCTCGCCGCACCGCTGCCGGGCCTCGCGCTGCGCCGGGTCTCCGCCCGGACCGCCTGGAGCGGACCCGCCGCCCTGCGCCACCGCGACGGGCACACCCTGGTGGTCAGGCTGGCCCTGCAGCCGCTCACCGCGGCGGACGGCACGCTCCAGTGGACGCTGACGGCCGAGCCGCCCGACCCGGCGGACCTGGAGGTGTGGTCGCTGGCCCAACTGCCCATCGCGGTCGCCGTCTACGACGAGGACGTCCGGCTCAGCGGCGCCAACGCGGCCATGGAGCACATGGTCGGCAAACCACTGCCGGCACTCCGCGGGCAGCGGCTCGGCGAGTTCGTGGACGGGGGCGCCTTCGAGGAGTTGGACCACCTCCAGGAGCAGGTCATGCGCACGGGGCAGCCCGCGTGCATGGAGCGCCTCGGCATTCCGTACGGCGAGACCGGCGAGCACGCCTACTCGATCTCCGTGCATCCGGTACGGGACGAGACCGGCGCGGTGCGCGGAGTCTCGACCGTGGTCTGCGACACCACCGACCAGTACCTGTCGCGGCGCCGCCTGGACATCGTCAACGAGGCCAGCACGCGGATCGGCACCACCCTCGACGTGACACGCACCGCGCAGGAGCTCGCGGACATCGCGGTGCGCCGCTTCGCCGACATGGTCAGTGTCGACCTGCTCGACTCCGTCATGCGCGGTGAGGAGCCCGGGCAGGTCCCGCGCCGCGGTGACGTCGTCTTCCGCCGGGTCGCGCAGCAGTCCGTGCTGCCCGGCTGCCCCGAGTCCGCCGTCGCGGTCGGGGACCCCGACATCGTCCCGGACCACTCGCCCGCCGTCCGCGCGATGCTCACCGGCAAGGGCACGCTGCACAGCATGGAGGACGACGACCTGCGGCGCTGGAGGGCGTACGACCCGGTCCGCGCCAGGGCGGCGGTGGAGTACGGCATCCACTCGATCATGATCGTGCCGCTCTCGGCCCGCGGCACCACCCTGGGCCTGGCCCTCTTCCTGCGCCACCGCACCGCCGACCCCTTCGACGCGGACGACCTGCTGCTGGCCGAGGAGATCGCCGCCCGCGCCGCCGTCTGCGTCGACAACGCCCGCCGCTACTCGCGCGAACGGGCCACCGCCCTGACGCTGCAGCGCACCATGCTGCCGCTGCGCTCGCTGCGCACCTCGGCGCTCGAGGTCGCCACACGGTATCTGCCGGCGAATTCGCGCGCGGGCGTGTGCGGGGACTGGTTCGACGTCATCCCGCTGTCCGGGGCACGGGTGGCGCTCGTCGTCGGCGACGTCGTCGGGCACGGCGTCGGTGCCTCGGCCGCCATGGGACGGCTGCGCACCGCGGTGCGCACGCTGGCCGACGTGGACCTGGCGCCCGACGAACTCCTCACCCAGCTCGACGACCTCGTGGTGCGCTGCGACCCCGAGTTCGGCACGGGAGTCGTGGGCGGCTCCGCCGCCGAGGTCGGTGCCACCTGCCTGTACGCGGTGTACGACCCGGTCGCCCACCGCTGCACCGTCGCCCGTGCCGGGCATCCGCCGCTCGCCGTCGTCCTGCCCGGCGGTCGGGCGGAGTTCCCCGAGCAGCCAGTGGGGCTGCCGCTGGGGCTCGGCGGCCTGCCGTTCGAGACCGTCGAACTGGACCTGCCGGAAGGCAGCGTGCTCGCCCTGTACACCGACGGCCTCATCGGCTCCGTGAGGGGGGACATCGACACCGGGCTCGTCCTGCTGCGCCGGGCGCTGACCCGTCCGGCCCGTACGCTCGAGGAGACCTGCGACAACGTGCTGTACGGGCTGCTGCCCGAACGCCCCCGGGACGACGTCGCGTTGCTGACGGCACGGACCCGGGCGCTGAACGCCTCGCAGGTCGCCACCTGGTACCTGTCGGCGGACCCGAGCGGTGTCGCGGCCGCCCGCAGGACGGTCGCCGACCAGATGGGACGGTGGGGCCTGGACGAGGCCGCCTTCACCACCGAACTGGTCGTCAGCGAACTGGTCACCAACGCGATCCGCTACGCGGCGGGCCCGATCCAGCTCCGGCTGATCCGTGACGCGGCGCTGATCTGCGAGGTGTCCGACACCAGCAGCACGGCGCCGCACCTGCGCCGGGCCCGCACCTTCGACGAGGGCGGTCGCGGGCTGCTGCTGGTGGCCCGGCTGACCGACCGCTGGGGTACTCGGCAGACCCCCGCGGGCAAGACGATCTGGGCCGAACAGGCCCTCGCATGACGGCGGCCGGACAGCCGTCGGCAAGCCCGGACGGCTGCCGGTGCACCGGGCGGTCGCGGTGCTCCCGGCGATCTCAGCGCTTGCCGGCGTCCTGACCCCCCGGGCGCTCACCGGCCCCGAAGCCCCTGCCGGTCCCGTGGTCCTGCCCCGGTCCCGTGCCGAAGCCCGGGGAGTGCGGGTCGCCGTGCTGCTGATGGCCGCCGGTACGGTGCCGGCCCCGGTGCTCGCCGTTCCCGAAGTGGTGGTGCGCGGAGGCGGCGCGGATGACCGCCTCTTCCCAGTCCTGGCTGTCCCAGCTTCCGTTGGGGCGCGCGTGGCGGGGGGTGTCCTTGGTGTCGTCCGAGTCGCCGGCGGTGTGCCGCACGGCGTCCTGCACGGTGGCGGTACCGCTCGTGCCGGTGCTCGTGACCGCGGCCGTCGTCACCGTGGAGCCGGTGTTCGCGTCCGTGTCCGGGTCCGTCGCGCGGGCGGAGGCGGCCGCCCCCGCGGCCGGGGGCACAGCGGCGTCCTTGACCTCGGTGTCGGGCAGCGCGACCGCCGGCTCCTGGACCTCGCCGGCGACGGTGGTGGCCGAACCGTGCGGCATCAACAGCGACAGGCCGGCGACGGCGCCGGTCGCCGACAGCACGGCGGTGCCCAGCGAGCCCCGGCCGGGCCTGCGGGCCCCGCGGTGGCGGCCACCGACGACCTCCCCGCTGATGATCCTGACCGCTTCGGCCTCACCCGCCTCCACCGGCTGCGGGCGCGGGATCACCTCGGTGGGGTCCAGCGCCGTGGTGTCCGGGAGCGGCACCTCGGGGGGCAGGGGGAGAGATTCGGCCATGGGTCCCGATCATTCATACAAGACCCCCCGCTGTCCAGTTGTTCCGATCATCCAACTGTGTGTTCACGCCATGGTATTGAGCGGTAAACCGGACAGAACCGGGCGCATGCCGGTCGCACGTCGTAACCGGGCGCGGCACACTGGTCGCATGCCGGAACTGCCTGAAGTGGAGGCCCTGGCCGGATTCCTCACCGGCCGGATGACCGGGCACACCGTCGGCCGGGTCATGCCGGTCGCGGTCAGCGTCCTCAAGACCTACGACCCGCCGCTGGACGCCCTCGTGGGACGCACCGTCACCGCGGTCGGGCGGCGCGGCAAGTTCCTCGTGTTCACCACCGACGACGGCGACGGGCCGCACCTCGCCGTCCACCTCGCCCGCGGCGGCTGGCTGCGCTGGAAGGACGACCTGCCCACGCTCCCGCCGCGCCCCGGCAAGGGCCCGCTCGCCCTGCGGCTGCTCCTCGCCGAGCCCGAGGGCGCCGGCTTCGACCTCACCGAGGCCGGGACCCAGAAGCGTCTCGCCGTGTACTGCGTCCGCGACCCGCAGGACGTCCCCGGCATCGCCCGGCTCGGCCCCGACCCCCTCGATCCCGCCTTCACCCGCGAGGCCTTCGCCGCCCTGCTCACCGGCGAGCGCCGCCGCATCAAGGGCGTCCTGCGCGACCAGGGCGTCATCGCCGGGGTGGGCAACGCGTACTCCGACGAGGTGCTGCACGCGGCGAAGATGTCGCCCTACGCACTCGCCGCCAACCTCTCCGATGAGGACGTGAGCCGTTTGTACCAAGCCCTGCGGACCACTCTGGAGGACGCCGTCGAACGGTCCCGCGGACTGGCCGCCGGCGAGCTGAAGGGCGAGAAGAAGACCGGCCTGCGCGTGCACGGCCGGGCCGGCGAGCCCTGCCCCGTCTGCGGCGACACCATCCGCGAGGTCTCCTTCAGCGACTCCTCCCTCCAGTACTGCCCCACCTGCCAGACCGGCGGCAAGCCGCTCGCCGACCGCCGTATGTCGCGCCTGCTGAAGTAGCCGCGCCCCGCGCGGTGCCGGAGGATGACCGGTGACCGGCCACCGAAAGGGGCGACCATGTCCGACGCCGCCGGCGACCGGGCCCACGACGGGCCGACCGCCTTCCCCGCCGCCCGCACGCTCGCGTGCGTGACCGGGGAGCGTCGCTGACATGCGCCTCGCCGTCTTCGGAGGCACCGGCCACGTCGGACGCCGGCTCGTCCCCCTGGCTCTCGCCGCCGGCCACGAGGTGACCGTCCTGGTACGGAACCCCGCAGGCCTGTCCGGCCGCGAGCGACTGCGGATCCTCCCCGGTGACGTGCGCGACGCCCGGGCCGTCGACCGGGTCGTCGAGGGTGCCGACGCGGTGCTCAGCGCCCTCGGGACGCGGTCGCCGCGCGGCGACACCATCTGTGCCGAGGCCATGCGGCGGATCCTTCCCGCGATGCGCGGGCACGGTGTCCGGCGGCTGGTCGTGGTCGGCGCGTACGGCACGGGACAGGGGCACCGCGGCGCCTACCGCGCGGTGATGTCCTTGGCGATCCCCGCCATCATGCGGGACAAGGACGAGCAGGACGCCCTGGTCCGCGCCGAGGCCGACCTCTGGACGATCGTGCAGCCCGCGGTGCTCACCGGCGGCCGCTACTCCGGCGTCTACCGGACCGGCACCGACCTGCGGCTCGGACTCGCCTCCCGGGTCAGCCGCGCCGACGTCGCCGACTTCATGCTCCGCGCGGCGGGCTCCGAGGACTGCGTGCGCAGGGCTGTCGCCATCACCTCCTGACACCCTGCGACGCCCGGACGGCCCAGCGCGGACGGCGGGCCGCCCGGCGCCCGCCGAGACTGGGGAAGAGCCATGCTCCGGCCCGCCGGGGCGCGTCACCGCGGCGAACAGGAGCCGGTCATGCCGTTGCACCACCGCAAGGACCTCGCACTGCTCGCGCTGCGCCTGGGGCTCGGCGGGGTGCTCGTGGCCCACGGTGCGCAGAAGCTCTTCGGCTGGTTCGGCGGACAGGGTCTGGAGGCCACCGCGGGGTCCATGGAGTCCATGGGCTTCGAGCCCGGCGCGCCCAGCGCCCTGGCCTCCGGGCTCGGCGAGGCGGGCGGCGGGGCCCTGCTGGCCCTGGGCCTCGCCACCCCGGCGGCCGGGGCCGCGGCGGCGGGCGCGATGGCGGGGGCCGTGTCCGTCCACGTGCCCGCCGGATTCTTCACCGCCTCCGGGGGATTCGAGTACCCGTGCTTCCTCGGTTTCACCGCCGCGTGCATCGGCGTCGCCGGCCCCGGGCGCTACTCCCTCGACCACGCCACCGGTCATGTCCTTGACCGCCCCTGGACGCTGGCCGTCGCGTTCCTCGGCAGCGCCGTCGCCGCCGCGACGGTGATCACCCGCCGCAACTGCGTCGTGCGCGCCCGGATGGCACGCGAGTTGCCCGACGCCGACCCGGCCTGACGGTGGACGCGGCGGCCCGGCCCTGACACAGTCCCTCACGCGGACGAGAGACGGGACCACGCATGGCCGACCGGGTGGACTACCAGTACGAGATCTACCTCAACGGGATGGCGGGCCTGCGGCCGTCGCTGCCCACGGACCTGACGCGGCTGGAGGAACTGGCCGCGGAGCGGCTCGGTCCCGAGGCCTTCGGATACGTCGCCGGCAGCGCCGGCAGCGGACGTACGGCGCGGGCCAACCGTGAGGCGCTGGACCGGGCGCGGATCGTCCCGCGCATGCTGCGCGACGTCACCGGGCGCGATCTGACGACCGAGGTGCTGGGACGCCGGATCCCGGCGCCGCTCGCGCTCGCCCCCGTCGGCGTGCTCTCGATCGTCCACCCGGATGCCGAACCGGCCGCCGCGCGGGCCGCGGCGGCGCAGGGCGTGCCCTTCGTGGCCTCCTCGGCGTCGAGCACGCCCATGGAGGAGGTCGCCGCGGCCATGGGCGACGCGGAACGCTGGTTCCAGCTCTACTGGGCCAAGGACCGCGAGGTGACGGCGAGTTTCCTGCGGCGGGCCCGGGCCGCCGGCTACACGGCGCTGTTCGTCACCCTCGACACGCCGCTGCTCGCCTGGCGGCCGCGCGACCTCGACCAGGCGTACCTGCCGTTCCTCCAGGGCATCGGCACCGCCAACTACTTCACCGACCCCGCGTTCCGGGCGGGGCTCGCCAAGCCGGTGGAGGAGGACCTGAACGCCGCGGTGCTGCACTTCGTCGGCATGTTCGCGGACCCCGGCAAGAGCTGGCCGGACCTGGCGTTCCTGCGCGAGCAGTGGGCGGGCCCCATCGTGCTCAAGGGCATCCAGCACCCCGACGACGCACGCATGGCCGCCGACGCCGGCATGGACGGCGTCGTCGTCTCCAACCACGGCGGCCGCCAGGTCAACGGCGCGATCGGCGCGGCCGAGGCACTGCCCGCGGTCGTCCGGGCGGTCGGCGACCGCCTCGACGTCCTCTTCGACAGCGGCGTCCGCACCGGGGACGACGTCTTCAAGGCCCTCGCCCTCGGCGCCCGCGCCGTCCTGCTCGGCCGCCCCTACGCGTACGGCCTCGGCCTCGGCGGCCAGAGCGGCGTCGAGCACGTCATCCGCTGCCTCCTGGCCGAGTTCGACCTCACCCTCGCGCTGTCCGGGCACCGCCGCCCGGCCGACCTCGGTCCTGACGCACTGTCAGCGGCCGCTGTGGCGACAGTTGCGGACCCGGCGGGGCCGAAGGGCTGAAGATCGCGGGCGGCGGCGCCGGGAGGGCCCGCGGAGCGGGTAGACCGGTGGGGTGCCGGAGGACCTGGATGACGTGGACGGCCCGCAGGACGTGGAGGACGTCGAGGCCGCGACGGAGCGGCTCAAGGAGCGGATCTACGCCACCATCACGATGATCTCCGTCGTCGTCGGCCTCTCCGCGAGCGACGAGGTCGACGAGGTGGGCGCGGCGGCCACGATCGCCACCGCCGCGCTCGGCGTGTGGCTGGCCGCGTTGGTCGCCGACCAGCAGGCGCACCACACCGTCGCCGGCCGCCTCGCCACGGGGCGCGAACTGCGCCGGCTCCTGCACGTCAGCAGCCCGCTGCTGCTCGCCGCGGTGGGGCCGCTCATCCTCGTCGGCGTCGCCGCGATCGGGGCCATGCCACTGACGACCGCGCTGCTGACCTCGGCCGTCGTCGACATCGCGGCGCTCTTCGGCTGGGGCTGCCTCGGTGGCCTGCGCATGGGCGGCGGGCTGCCGACCGCGCTGATCGCGGGCGTCGTGGACGCGGCCATCGGCACGGCCGTCGCGACGGTGAAGGCCCTGGCGGGGCACTGACGTTTCCGCTTGTGCGGGTGCGGGTGCGGGTGCGGCGCCCGGTGGCGTGCCGGTGCGGGTCGGTACTGGCTGGTCGCGCGGTTCCTTGCGCCCCCTGGTCAATGCGGGGTGTCGGGGGCGGGGCGGAGGCGGAGGGTGAACCAGACGGTCTTGCCGTCGCTGGAGGGGCGGGTGCCCCAGCCGGCGGCGAGGGCTTCGACCAGGAGCAGGCCGCGGCCGGACTCGTCGCCGAGGTCGGCCGGCCGGCGCTGCGGGATGTGCGTGCTGTGGTCGGAGACCTCGACCGTGACGTCCAGCGCGGTCCGGTGCAGACGCAGGCCCAGCGGTCCCTGGGCGTGACGTACGGCGTTGGTGAGGACCTCAGAGGCCAGCAGGCACGCCGCGTCCGACACGTGGCCGCACTCCCAGGCGTGCAGGGTGTCGTGGACGAACCGCCGTCCCTCGGCGACGGCGGACGGGACCGCGTCGATCTCCGTCGCGGTGGCGGCGAGCGGCGCCTCGGGCAGCCGGGCCAGCAGCAGCGTGACGTCGTCGGCGTGTCCGTCGGCGTCCGGGCGCAGGGAGGCCAGCACCAGGTCGGCGGCCTCCTCCAGCCCGGCGGAGCGCGCGAAGGCGTTGCTCAGTTCGGCGCTGAGGCAGGCCAGTTGTTCATCGATGTCGGAGCGCGGGGTCTCCACCAGCCCGTCGGTGTACAGCACCAGCGTGGAACCGGCCGCCACCGGTACGCAGACCTGCTGGTGCGGCACGTCGCCCACGCCGAGCGGCACGCTGATGGGCGCGGGCAGCGGCCGCACCGGCGCCTCCGGCCCGGGGCCGACCAGCAGCACCGGCAGATGCCCAGCGGAGCACACCGTCACCTCGCCCGCGTCCGGGTCGACGACCAGGTAGCAGCAGGTGACGAGCTGGTCGGGCAGGTCGTGGACGAAGGCGTCCAGCCCCTGGATCAGCTGGCGCGGCGGGATGCCGGTCTTGGCCAGGGCCCGTGCCGCCGAGCGCAACTGCCCCATCACGGCTGCGGCTTCCAGCCCGCGTCCCATCACGTCGCCGATGAGGACACCCACTTGGCCGCCGCCCAGCGGGATCAGGTCGAACCAGTCGCCGCCCACGCCCGCGCCCTGCGTCGCCGGGAAGTAGCGGCTGGCGGTGCGCATGCCGGGCGGTTCCGCGGGGGAGCCCATGAGGCTGCGCTGCAGGGTGAGCGCGATGTGCCGCTGCTGCCGGTACAGCTCCGTCAGCTCCTCCTCGGCGCGCCGCAGGTCGGCGATGTCGCGGACGATGGAGCAGGCGCCGACGATCGCGCCGTCCCGTCCCCGGATCGGCCAGAGGGTGACGTCGACGTCCAGCAGCCGCCCGGAGCTGGTGACCCGCAGCGTCTCGAAGTGCTCGACGCGCTCGCCCCGCGCCAGGCGGCCGAGCAGGGCGGCGATCTCCTCCTTGAGTTCCGCCGGGGCGAGCATCGACACGTGCTGCCCGATCGCCTCGTCGGCGGCGTAGCCGTACAGCCGCTGCGCCGCCGCGTTCCAGTACGTGATCCGGCCGTCGAGGGTCTTGGCCAGGATCGCGTCCTGGGAGGACTCGACCAGCACGGCCAGTTCGTTGATGCGCTCCTCGGCCGCCTTGCGCTCGCTGACGTCCCGCACGGCCGCCGAGATCAGCAGGCCGTCCGCGGTCTCCAGCGGGCTCAGGCTGATCTCGACGGGGAACTCGCGGCCGTCCTTGCGCAGCCCGTACAGATCGAGCCCGGCGCCCATCGGCCGCACCTGCTGGTTGCCCGCGTAGCCGTGCCGGTACGACGGGTGGTGGCCGCGGAAGCGCCGGGGGACCAGCACCTCCACCGGGCGGCCCAGCAGTTCCTCGCGGGTGTGTCCGAACAGCGACTCCGTCTGGGCGTTGACCAGCCGTATGGTGCCGGTGTCGTCCACGATGACCATGGCGTCGGGAGCCGACTCCAGCAGGGCCCGGAACATCTCCTCGGCAGCGCTGTCGCCCTCGGCGGGGCGCACGGCCGCCCGCTGGTCCCCGGTCGTGTGCATCGTGCTCTCCCCTGTCCCTCGGGCGGTCCGTACAGGGCCGTTGCGGGGACGTTAGGGCCTGCCGGAGGGCGGCTGCCGGGGATGCGCCGAAAGCGGTCCTGTTCGCACGGAACTGCTCAATCGGCGGTCATCGATGTCGTTCCGGCAGCGGGTCGCCACCGGATCACCTGCCGCGCCCGAACGCGCGGGCCGGCTCCGGACGACTCGCCGCCGGGGCTGTGTCGTACCGGCGCGGGACCGGCGGGCGCCGAGGGCGGGGGAGGGCATCGCCACGCGCGGCGAGGAGCCGCGGGCCCCTGCGTCGGTGGCCGAGCACGTGCCCGCGCAGCCGCGACCACGTGAACGCGGTCGTCGCCGGAGCGCGGTGTTGGCCGCGCCCGTACGGCAGTTCATGGAGGACGAGCACGGCACCGACCTCCCCGAGGTCACCGGCTGGTCCTGGCCGGGCCGCTGATCCCTCTGCAACCGCCGTGGGGAGGCAGGACGGCCCGGCTCCCGCTTCGGGCCGGACGCGGCTGTGCCGAGGTCGAGGACATCGGGCTGCGTTCGAGCGGGCCGACGTCCAGCATGGCGGCATGCCGGATCTGCTGTGGGACGACGTCAGGAACCTCTTCGATCCCGACCTGATGGGTGCTCTGCCGGATCTGTCGGTGGCGGGCACTTCGGTCGAGGACTGGCAGGCGGTTTTCGACCTGGTCCGGTCGAGCGGATGGACGTGGGAGTACGCGGAGGGCGACGCCGTCGGGGCACTGCCCCCGGCCGGGGAGGTACTGTCGCGTCCCGCCGACGCGGAGACGGCCGATCTGCGGGTCCGGCCGGTGCCGGATGTGCTGGTGATCTTCCGTCCGATGTCAGCCGAGGAGATCGATTTCGACGTCGACCTCCGCGAGCTGCAGGGTCAGACCGGAGTGGACACCCTGTGCGGCTTCCTGCGCGCGATCGGCCGTCGGCTGGACAAGCCGGTGGTCATGACCGCCGAGGGGGACCACGGGAACCCGGTGCTCGGGTTCGACCCCGGGGGCGACCGGGTGGTGCTGCCGGCGGATCCACAGCTCATCGCGCCGACCGGCGGTGACTGCAGAACGTGACGACGCCGGACTGGTGGCCGCGACAGCGGCGAAGGCAGGGACCCGGGCGCGGTGAACTGGACAGTCCTGCACGGTCGTGCAGGTGACCAGCGTCTCCAACGCGGGGACCGACGACCGCGGGTCGGTCGAGACGGTGCCTGCACCGCGGCGGCCGTCTCCGGGGGCGGGGCCCACCGCATCGACGCGCTCACCGACGCCGGGCGCGAGCACTGCGCATCCTTGGGCGTGGCCGCAGGCAAGCCGGCAACGCCGAAGCCCAACGGTCGCGCGAGACCGGTGACCCGTTCGGCGGCGGAGCCGCCGCGGGTCAGCCGATGCCGGACTGCGCGCCGAACGCCACGAGCAGGGCGGCGACGCCGACCGTGAGCCAGGCGACGTAGTCGCCGGGCAGCCCTGAGTGGAGGCGGCGCAGGGGGAGGACGGCCCGCTGGGTGGCCGCGGTCGCCAACGATCGGGCCCGTCCGGGCAGGGCGCCGGTGAGGCCCGGGCCCCACACGGCGGCCGCGGCGACCGCGACGGCGAGTGCCGTGGAGAGCAGCCCGAGCAGCACCCCGGCCGTGTTCCAGTGCGCGGGCGGCACCGGCACGGCGGGAACGGCGGGCGACGCGGGGCCGAACGCGGCGGCGAGATAACCCGCGTGGTCGGTGAAGGCGGCGCCGGCGGAGGCCAGGGCCGCGCCTGCGGAGGGGACCACGCCGACGGCGAGGCTGCAGAGCAGCAGCACCGCGGGTACCGCGACCATGGGGGCCGGGAGCCGCCGCCGCGGGTCGTGGATCTCGGGCTCCTCGCCCTCGCCGCTCGTCTCCGGCTCCCACGGCCGGTCCTGCGGCCGCGGGCCCGCGCCGCGGAAGACGCGCAGCGCGGCCCGCAGGACGGCCCCGCCGGTCAGTGCGGAGGCCAGTACGAAGACGGCCGGCAGCCAGCCCTGCCAGTGGCCGGCGGCCTCCTCGGCCAGCGCCTTGCCGAGCCCGGTCCCGAACGGCGGCAGCCCCGCCACCACCAGCCCGCCGACGGCGTACAGCGCCCCGGGCAGGACGAGCCCTCGGGCCCGGCCGTACAGCCCGTGCTCGTCGACGGAGCCGTAGCGGTCGAGGAGCACACCGGTCAGGCCGAACAACGCGGCCTTGGCGCCCGCGTGTCCGGCGACGTACACGGCGGTCCCGGCCGTGCCGAGCGGCGTCAGCGTCGCCAGACCCACGAGGAAGAGGCCGACGTGCGAGATCGTGGAGAACGCCAGCAGCCGCTTGAGGTGCCGCTGCTGCCAGCACATCACCGCGCCCACCAGCGCGGTCAGCACTCCCGCCGCCGTGAGCGTGTCCCGCAGCGCGTGGTGCGGGATGCCGCCGGGGCCCGAGAACACCGCCCAGTAGACGCGGGCCACCCCGTACACGCCCAGTTCCACCATCACCCCGGACAGCAGCATGCACACCGGGGTCGGGGCGACCGCGTGCGCGTCCGGCAGCCACAGGTGGAAGGGGACCACGGCGGCCTTCACCAGCAGCCCGGTCATCACCAGGACGAAGCCGCACACCACGAGCGCGTCCGGGCCGCCCTCCCTGGCCAGTTGGCGCGCGATGGCCGCGAAGCCCAGTTCGCCGGTGCGTGCGTAGAGCAGCGCGATGCCCATCAACGAGGCGTACGCGCCGAGCGAGTTGACCAGTCCGAAGGCCAGCGCGCCCTGCAGCGGGCGGCCGTCCTCGATCCGGTAGCCGGTGAGGGAGTACGCGACGACGCCCATCAGCTCGAAGAAGACGAAGGCGTTGAAGAGGTCGCCGGTCAGCGCGAAGCCGCACATGCCCGCCTCGAAGAGCAGCAGTAGCGCGGGGAAGGTGCCCGCGTTGTCGCCGCCCGGCTCCTCGAAGTACCGCCAGGAGTAGGCCAGGACGGCCAGCACCAGCACGGCGACCAGCAGCGCCATGCCGCCGCCCACGCGGTCCGCCTCCAGCACGATGCCCACCCCGTGCCCGCCGGGCCCCTCCGGCCGCCACCCGCCCAGCCACGTCACCGCGCGGCCGTCGCCGGTGCGCGCCCACAGCGTCGCGACGCACGCGACCTCGGCCGCGGCGCAGAGCGTGGCCAGTACGTCGCAGCCCAGCCTCGGCAGCCGGCGTCCGGCGACGGCGAGCAGCACCGCGCCCAGCAGCGGGACGGCGACGGCCAGCGGCAGCAGGACATTCGCCCCCGCCACGTCCGTTCCCACGCCCGCGCCTCAGCCCTTGAGCCCGGTCAGCGACTCGGGGTCGAGGGTCCCGTGCCGCTTGCGGAGCTGGATGACGAGGCTGAGCAGCAGGGCCGTCACCACGGCGCCCACCACGATGTCGGTCAGCGTCAGAGCCTGGACGACGGGGTCCACGACGGGCGTGCGCGCGGGGACGTCGGAGAACACCGGCGCGGTCCCGCCGCGCCGGTAGCCGACGGCGAGCAGCAGCACATAGGTGCCCGACTGCGCGACGCTGAGGCAGCCGACGGCCTGGATGAGGTCGCGGCTGGTCACCATGCCGTACACGCCGGCCAGGAAGATCCACCCGGCCACGAGGTAGGGCAGCACGCTCATTTCTCGGTCACCTCCACGGCCTGGTCGAGGAATGAGGCGAGCAGCACGACGACGCCCGAGCCGACCTCGATCCCCACGGCGGCGTTGATCAGCGGTACCAGGCCCCCGGAGGCCAGGTCACGGAAGGTGCCCAGGGGCAGCACGTTCTCCAGGTACGCGCCTGCCACGGCCAGGCCCACCAGGCCGAGGGCGGTGAAGGCGGCGGCCGCCAGCGCGTCCGTGACGTCGAGGACGGCCAGCGGGCGGACCCGGCCCAGCACCCGGTAGTCGGCGGCCACGTAGGCGAGATGGAGTCCCGCCGCGAGGATCACCCCGCCCTGGAAGCCGCCGCCCGGACTGAGCTGGCCGTGGGCGACGACGTACCAGCCGGTGAGCACCGTCAGCGGCAGCAGCAGCGCCCCGAACAGCCGCGTCGGCGGCAGGACCCGCTGCGCCGCGGGGGGCACCTTGCGCTCGTCCCGGGCCAGCCGGAGCAGCACGGTCGCGCCCAGCACCGCCGCGAACAGCACCGACTCCTCGCCGAGCGTGTCGAAGGCGCGCTGGTCGAAGTTGACCGACGAGATGACGTTGGCGGTGCGCTGTTCGAGTGCCGCGGCGACGGCGCGCGTCCCGTACGGGTGCGAGGCGCCGCCGAACGCGGGCAGTCGCGTGCAGGCGAGAGCGAAGCCGGCGAGGACGACGGCCGCGGCCACCAGGAACAGGCGGACGCGGATGGTGCGCCTCACCGGCGCCGCTCCTCGCCCGCGTCCTGCTCCTTCCCGGCCGGTCCCCGGCGCACCCGGCGCACCGTCAGCAGGATCAGCAGCGGTGTCAGCGCGGAGCCCACGCCGAGCTGGGACAGGGCCACGTCCGGTGCCTGCAGGAGCGTGAACAGCAGCGCGAACTCCAGGCCGAGCATGGCCAGGACGACGGACTGCCGCACCGGGTCGCGGGTCAGCACCGCGGCCGTCGCCGTGACCGCCACCAGCAGCAGCGCGACGGCGATGAGGATGTCCTCGGCGGTCGTGCCCGTCATGCGCGCGGGTCCCTTCCCTCGTCCGCCGGCCGGACCGGCCCGTCCAGGCCTTCCGGCCCTTCGAGCCGGGTGGTCAGCCGGCCGATCGCCATCGTGGTCACCGGCCCCGCGGCCGCCAGCAGGGCGCCGATCAGCAGCAGTTTCAGCGCCGTCCGGCCCGGCCCCGCCTCCACGGCGACCGCGAGAGCGGTCAGCGGGGCGCCCAGCGAGGCCGCGGGCGACAGCGCGTGCAGGCGGGCGTGGGGACCGGGCAGCACGATCAGCGCCACCGCGGACAGCAGCAGCACCGCGCTGCCGGCGACCAGCAGTGCCAGAGCGACGCCATGACGGACCGTCATGTGGCCGGACCGCCGCCCTCGTGCGGTTCCCCCGCGAGGAAGCGGGTGAAGACCAGCGTCCCGACCGGGCCGAGCACGGCGAGCACCAGCGCGAGATCGACGTATGAGCTGCGTCCGAAGCCCTGCGCCAGCAGCAGGAACTCGACCGCGACCAGCGTGGTCGCCAGGCTCACCCCGGCCAGCCGGGTGTGCGCGGGACCGCGCAGCGCCAGCCAGGCACACGGCCCCAGACCCGCAGCCAGCAGCACCCCGGCCGCGACGATCCACGCGTTCACGCCCTCGCCTCCTCGACGCCCAGTGCCCGCTCCAGGCCCGACGGGCGGTCACCGAGGCGGTGCACCGTCAGGACCCGATCGTCCTCGTCGCCGAAGGCCACCACATACGCCCCCGGCGTCGCCGACAGCACCGCCGACGCCCACGCCGTCCCGACGCCCTCGGGCAGCCGCACCTGCCCGAATCCGCCCCGGGCGCGCCGTGCGCCGAGGACCGCCCGCGCCAACTGCCATGTCTCCGTGAGCAGCGCGCCGGGCCAGGCCAGCACCGCGCGCACCGCGTACCGGGCGCCTCCCGGCGCCGCCCCGGAGGCCACGCGCACGGCGTCGGCCGCGATCGCCGCCAGCAGCGCCCCGGCCGCGCCGACCACGACCTCCAGCACGGTCACCGGGCCGATCAGCACCACGTCGCAGGACAGGAGCACGAGCAGCCACACCGTCACCCCGGCCGCCCTGCGCCCCATCGCTGCCTCCCCGCCCGTCCGACCGCCCGCCGGCGCCGCCAGCCAGGTCTACCGGCCCGGCCGTTCACCGCAGCGCCCGCGCGCCGCCCGCGCGGGCGCTGCCACCCGTTCGCCACACCGGGTCGGCTCGCGTCTACCCGGCACCGGCCCGTTGATGCGGTGCGCCCGCGCGGGAGTCGGGTGCGGAGGCGCGATACGCCGGGTCGGCCGGCCCGACCGCTCTGGGGCGCCGTCCCGGACGCCGGGACGGTGGATGGCCCCCGACGTCCGGTCGTGGCGCACGGAGGGGGCGGAACCACCGGCTGCCGACGTGCTTCGGCCCGGCGAGCTGGCCGCCGTCGCGGCCGAGGAGGCCCCGCAGCCCATGTCTCCCTCTCGACGGCCTGCCACCCCGTGCGGCGCGACGCCGTCCGGCTTCGGCGTTCCGCACGGCGGCGCGGGTAGGGTCGGGGTCCGTGTGCGGGCTCCCCGGACCGGGACGGCCGGAGATGGGTGCCACGGACCGCGCGACGACCGGGACCCCGCCGCGCGGGGCCGGGGTGGAGGATGTCGAGGTATGAAGCTCACGATTCTCGGCGGCGGCGGGTTCCGCGTCCCGCTGGTCCACCGCGCCCTGCTGCGGGACCGCGCCGAGGGCAGGGTCACCCACGTCACCCTCCACGACCTCGACGCCGACCGCCTCGACGCCGTCGTGCGGGTGCTGCGCCAGATGTCCGAGGAGGCCGACCGCCCCGAGGACGCGCCGCTCCTCACCGTCACCACCGACCTGGACGAGGCCGTCACCGGGGCCGACTTCGTCTTCTCCGCCATTCGCGTCGGCGGACTCGCCGGCCGGGTCGTCGACGAACGGGTCGCGCTGGACGAGGGGGTGCTCGGCCAGGAGACCGTGGGCGCCGGCGGGATCGCCTACGGCCTGCGCACGATCCCCGTCGCGGTCGACATCGCCCGCCGGGTCGCCCGCCTCGCGCCCGACGCGTGGGTCATCAACTTCACCAACCCCGCGGGCATGGTGACCGAGGCCATGTCCCACCACCTGGGCGATCGCGTCATCGGCATCTGCGACTCACCGGTGGGCCTCGGCCGCCGTGTCGTCCACGCGCTCGGCGCCGATCCCGCGCGGGCCCGGCTGGAGTACGCGGGCCTGAACCACCTGGGGTGGCTGCGGGCCGTCCGCGTCGACGGCGTCGACCTGCTGCCCCGCCTGCTCGCCGACGACGACGCGCTCGCCTCATTCGAGGAGGGCCGGCTCTTTGGCGCCGCATGGCTGCGCACCCTCGGCGCCGTCCCCAACGAGTACCTGCATTACTACTACTTCGGCCGCGAGGCCGTCGCCGCCGCCCGGGCCGCGGAGCAGACCCGCGGCGCCTTCCTCCTCGACCAGCAGCGGAGCTTCTACGACCGTATGCGGGTGCCCGGCACGCCGCCCTTCGCGACCTGGGACGCGACCCGCCTGGAGCGCGAGGCCAGCTACGGGGCGGACGTCCGCGAGGTGGCGGGCGCGGGCGAACGGGACGCCGCCGACCTGGAGTCGGGCGGCTACGAACGGGTGGCGCTCGCGCTGATGCGGGCCATCGCGCGGGACGAGCGCACGACGCTGATCCTCAACGTCCGCAACCGCCGCGTCCTGGAGCCCCTGGACGCCGACGCGGTCGTCGAGGTGCCCTGCTACGTGGACGCGGGGGGCGCGCGCCCGATCGTCGGCGACCCGCTGCCCGCCCACGCGGTCGGCCTGGTGACCACGGTCAAGTCCGTGGAACGGGACGTCATCCTGGCCGCCACCACCGGCGATCGTGCCGCGGCGCTGCGGGCCTTCGCCCTGCACCCGCTCGTCGACTCCGTCACCGTCGCGCGGCGTCTTCTGCGGGGTTACCTCGACCGGGCGCCCGGACTCGGGTACCTGCGGGACTGACGTCACATCGGATGACGCCGCGTCGGGCGAAGCCCCCTCGGCCGGTGCTCTCGGCACGGCCTGACGCGTCGTCACGGAGGACCGGATTCCGTAATGGTGCAGACCATTGACCCCATTGGTCTAGTCCTCCTAGGGTGGCCCCGCACTCTCGCGCGCCTCCACCCGTTTCCGACCCGAGGTAACCGCATGCCCAGACAGCAGGGATCACGCGTCCGCAGAACCCTCGTCGGCCTCGTCGCCGCAGGCACCGCGCTGCTCACGGCGGGCCTGGTCACCGGCCCCGCCGCGGCCCAGCCCGCGACCGCTGCCGTGGACTCCCACGGATCCGCGCACGCGCAGGGACACGGCCAGGGCCAGGGGCACGGCCGGCACGACTCCCACGACCGGTCCAAGGTCGTCGGGTACTTCATCGACTGGGGCGTCTACGCCCGCAATTACCACGTCAAGGACGTCGCCACCTCCGGCTCCGCGGCCCGGCTGACGCACATCAACTACGCCTTCGGCAACGTGACGGACGGCAAGTGCGCCGTCGGCGACTCCTGGGCCGACTACGAGCAGCCGTACGACGCCGCGAGCAGCGTGGACGGCGTCGCCGACAGCACCGAGGACGGCACGCTGCACGGAAACTTCGGCCAGCTGCGCAAGCTGAAGAAGCAGTACCCGCATCTCAAGATCCTCTGGTCCTTCGGCGGTTTCAGCTGGTCCGGCGGATTCGGCCAGGCCGCCGCCGACCCCGAGGCCTTCGCCGACTCCTGCTACAAGCTCGTCGAGGACCCGCGCTGGGCCGACGTCTTCGACGGCATCGACATCGACTGGGAGTACCCGGGCGCCTGCGGCCTGACCTGCGACACCAGCGCCCGCACGGTGTACCCGGACCTGATGCGCGCACTCCGCGACCGCTTCGGGCGCAAGAACCTGATCACCGCCGCCGTCACCGCGGACGCCTCGCCGGGCGGCAAGCTGGAGGCGGCCGACTACGGGCGCGCCGCGACGTACGTCGACTGGTACAACCCGATGACCTACGACTACTTCGGCACGTGGTCGGCCACCGGGCCGACCGCCCCGCACTCCCCGCTCACCGCGTACCGCGGCATCCCGGAGCGGACCTTCAACGCCACGGCGACCGTGCAGAAGCTGCGCAGGCTCGGCGTCCCCGCCCACAAGCTGTTGCTCGGGGTCGGCTTCTACGGCCGCGGCTGGACCGGGGTGACGCAGTCGGCGCCCGGTGGCAGCGCGACCGGCCCGGCCCCCGGCACCTGGGAGGCGGGCAGCGAGGACTACAAGGTGCTCAAGACCCGCTGCCCGGCCACCGGGATCGTCGCGGGCACCGCGTACGCACGCTGCGGCGACGAGTGGTGGAGCTACGACACCCCGCGCACCCTGCGGGACAAGGCGGCCTGGGCCAAGGACCAGGGGCTCGGCGGCGCCTTCTTCTGGGAGCTGAGCGGGGACACCCCCGACGGTGAGCTGATCACCGCGCTGGGCCGCGGGCTGCGCTGACCGGCACCCGGTACGCCGTGCGGACGCCGAGGGGCCCGATCGCGATGCGACCGGGCCCCTCGGGCGTCACCTCAGCGCGTGGCGCCGAAGTCCTGGGTCCAGTAGCTGCCCGGCTGTGCCAGGCCGACTCCTATTTCCTTGAAGGAGCAGTCCAGTATGTTCCGCTTGTGACCGGGGCTGTTCATCCAGCCCTGCATCACGGCCGAGGGGGAGGAGTAGCCGAACGCCACGTTCTCGCCGAAGGACCGCCAGTTGTAGCCGGCGGCGCTGATCCGGTCCGAGGGGGAGGAGCCGTCCGAGCCGGTGTGCGACATGGTGCCCGTCTCGGCCATGTCGGCGCTGTGCTCCTGGGCGGCGTCGGTCAGCTTGCCGTTGAGCTTGAGCGGGGAGCAGCCGGCCTTGGAGCGCTCCTGGTTCACCAGCTTCACGAGCGTGGTGACGTTCCCGGTCACGGGGGCCCCGGACGGCGCCGTGCCGGGTGCCTGCGCGGGGGCGGAGGCCGGGGGCGCGGGTGCCTCGGGGACGGAGGAGGGCGCGCCGGCCCAGGTGCCGTGCGACCACTGACCGTGCCAGGGCGTGTTGTTCCAGTGCCCATGGGACCATGCGCCGTGCCGGGCGTCCCGCGGACTGTCGATGGATGCCATGGCGACCGAGGGCACCCCCACGGCGGCGACGGCGAGAGCGGCGACGACGATCTTGCGATGGCGTGTCTTCCGGCGGTGGTTCGTCATTGCGTGACCTCACTCGGTGGTTCGGCGTCCGTGTTCACATCCCGCCTGAGCTGCTGTGACGCCGTGCGGGCTCGGCCATTGTGCGGACCGTCCCGAGAGCGGGGCAATGGAAGATCGTTACTACGCCGACTCGTAGCGAAGACGATCCTTGCGCCGCGAAGCGGGGCATGCGTGTGCCCGTTCGGCGCCTTGTTGTGAAAATCTGACGTTCCTTCAGGATGCCGTCCGGGCCCGGCGGACGGCCGGAAGCGACACGCGGATCGCGTGCGGTCCGCCCCGATGTATGCGAAATGTCCGTTCCGGCGGGGATGGATCGCATATGCCGTCCGGCCGCCGTCTACTATGCGCTGCCGTAACCGCCCGGCCCGGGGTGACGGACTTCACAGAGCGGCAGGGAACAGGCCGCTCGGCCGCGCGTACCAGCGCCAACACGCGGCACAATCGCCGCATGCGACACATACGCGTGATCGGCATCGGCGCCGGCGACCCCGACCACCTCACCCTCCAGGCAGTCAAGGCGATCGCCCGGACCGACGTCTTCCTCGTCCTGGGCAAGACCGGCGAACGCCAGGAACTCGTCCGGCTGCGCCACCGCATGCTGGAGGAGCACGGGCGCCCCGGTCATCGCGTCGTGGAGGTCCCCGACGCCGAACGGGACCGCACCGCACCCGGCTACCCGGCGGCCGTCGAGGACTGGCGCCGCCGCCGCGCCGACGTGATCGAGCGTCTCCTCGCGGAGCAGGTCGGCCCGGAGGAGACCGCGGCCTTCCTCGTATGGGGCGACCCCAGCCTCTACGACAGCGTCATCGCCGTGCTCGACGACGTCCGCGCCCGCGCCGACGCCACCGCCTTCACCTACGACGTGATCCCCGGCATCAGCAGCGTCTCCGCGCTGGCCGCCCGGCACCGCACGACCCTCACGCGCGTCGGCCGGCCGGTGCAGATCACCACCGGCCGCCGGCTCGCCGAGGGCGGCCTGCCCGAGGGCGTCGACGACGTCGTCGTCATGCTCGACGGCGACGCGGCCTTCGCGGGGATCGACCCCGAGGGTGTCGAGATCCACTACGGCGCCTACCTCGGCACGGACGACGAGATCCTTGTCTCCGGTCCCCTCGTGGAGACCGCCGAGCACATCCGCGCGCTGCGGGCCGACGCCCGTGCCCGCAAGGGCTGGATCATGGACACGTACCTGCTGCGCCGCTGACCGGCCCCGGGCGGCGGTGCTCCGCGGATGCCGCCGCGAGGAACGGGTGGCCGCCACTGCGTCGACCCCGGCGAGCAGGACGGGGACGGCGTGCTCCACCTCGCCGCCGGTGGCCCGGACGCCGGCCGGCAGGTTCCCCGTACGTCCTGCAGGGCCCGATCGTCGTGAAGGCCGGGCGTGTTGAGGGCGGGCCTGCGGGCGGTGCCCGGTCGGCCGGGAGCGTCGGACGGGGGCGGTCGGGACGCCGAGTGCGCGGGGGCACGACCTCGCATGGACGCGCCGGCCGGGTGCGCTCGTCCGCGCGGGCCGGAGGGCGAGCCCCGCCCGCCACGCCGCGGCCAGGCACTCTCCGGGCCGGCCCGCCCTGGGTGCCGGTGCATCGGGCCCAACGCCGTCGAGGCGCTGGTGAGTTCATCGTGCAAAGGCGACGCCAACGGGCGTTGCCGCAGGTGACGGGCGCGTGGGTGTTGTCACACTCGACGGTGCCACCTTGAAGTGGCGCGGTCCCGGGACATAGCCTTCCCTCCGCCTCTGGTGGGGGAAGCCGGTCGAATTCCGGCGCTGGCCCGCAACGGTGGGCCGCGCGGCATCCGTGATGCCGTCCGCGGCGAGCCCGATGACCCATCGGCGGCACTGGTTCTCATCCGTCGCGGTCACGGGGCGAGGCCCACGGGCACGGCCGCCCGCGTTCCTCGCGGCCGTTCTCCCGGGGTGCGTCCCGAGGTCCACCGTTCAGGAGGCTTCGTTGCGCATATCCGGCCGCACGGTCGCTCCCGCGCTCATCACCGCCACCCTTCTCGCCCTGCAGGCGACCTCCGCCGCGGCCGCTCCCGCCGTGCCGTCGGACGCCGCTGCCGCGGCCGGGTGGGCGGGCCGCCAGTTGAAGGACGGCGACCACGTCGAGGGCGACTTCGGTGCCGACCCCGGTCTCACGGCCGACGTCGTACTGGCCCTGTCGGCCACGCACACGGGCAGGGGCGAGACGACCGCCGCGACCGACTGGCTGGCCGCGCACGCGGAGTCGTACCTCACCGGTGACACGCCGGGCGACATCTACGCGGGGTCGCTGGCGAAGCTCGCGCTGGTGGCCGAGGCGGGGCACCGCGACCCGGGCGCGTTCGCCGGTCGCGACCTGATCGCGCAGCTCAACTCCCGTATGCAGCCCAGCGGCCGTTTCACCGACCGGGCCACCTTCGGCGGCACCGAGGTCAACGACTACTCCAACACGCTGACGCAGTCGCTGGCCCTGATCGCGCTGGAGCGCGACGGCGGCGCGGTGCCGGGCGCGGCCGTGGACTTCCTCCTGGCCGGCCAGTGCGCCGACGGCGGCTTCCCGGTCTTCTTCCCGGAGACCCCCGCGGAGTGCGACGCCGACGCGGACGGCACCGGCATGGTCGTGCAGGCCCTGCTCGCCGTCGGCAATGAGGACGCGGCCGCGGGCAAGGCGCTGGACTGGCTGGAGAAGAAGCAGGGCAAGGACGGCGGCTTCGCCGGCACGGGTCCGACCGCGGTGGTGAACGCCAACTCGACGGCCCTGGCCACCCAGGCCCTGCGGGCCGGAGGACGCGGTGCGGCCGCCGACAAGGGTGCGGACTGGCTGCGTGGGCGTCAGGTCGGCTGCGAGGGCGCGGCCAAGGACCGCGGCGCGGTGGGCTACCAGGAGGCCAAGGCCGACGGCAATGCGCTGCGTGCGACCGTGCAGGCGGTGACCGCCCTGTCCGGGATCTCGTACGCGACCGTGGACGGCACCGGCGCGACGGAAGGACTGGCCGCTGTGGAGTGCTCGTCGCCGAGCCCCACGGCCAGTGACTCGGCCGGCGCCTCGCCCACCCCGACCGGTGAGCCCACCGAACCCGGCGGCTCGGCGACCCCCACCGACTCCCCGGTCCCCTCCGCCACCGTCACGCCCACGCCGAGCGCGACGACGCCGGCCCCGGCCGGATCGACGTCTCCGGGCGGCACGGGCGGTTCCGGCGGCACCGGCGGCGCGCTGGCCAGCACCGGCACGTCCGCGCTGCCGCTGGCGGTGAGTTCCGCGGCGCTGATCGCGGTGGGTGCCGCGGCCGTGGTCGCCGTCCGGCGCCGCCGCTCCCCGGGAACCGGGGCGTGATCCGGCAGGGCTCGGCAGCGCTGGCGGCCTGCGCCGCCGCGGCCGCGACGCTGCTGTGGCCCGCCGCCGCCCCGGCCGGAGCGGCAGGGGGCTGCTCCGGTGTGCTGGTCGTGGTGGAGGACCGCGGTGTCCCGGACGCCCCGTACCCGAGCAGGACCGGGTGCGCACCGTCGCCGCAGAGCGGTATCCAGGCGCTGCAGCAGGCGGGTTTCTCGGTCCGGCTAGGCTCCGGCCCCTACGGCGGCGGCTTCGTCTGCGCGCTGGACGGTGCCCCCGGCACGGGGTGCGGGGCGGTGGACAAGGACACGTACTGGTCGTACTGGTACATGCTCCCCGGCACCAGCACCTGGGTGTACGGCGCGGCCGGACCGGCCGGCCGCACTCCGGCGAAGGGCGGCATCGACGCGTGGGTGTGGCAGGACTCCGGCGCCAACGAGCCGCCGTCGCCGCGCAGCGCGGTCGCGCCGACGCCGACCCCGACGCCCCGGCCGACGCGGACCACCGCGAAGCCCGGCGGGGGAGCATCCGGCGGCAGCGGATCCGACAACCCATCAGGAAGCGGTGGCGGTACGAGCGGCCCGGGCACGGGTGGATCCGGCACCAGGGGCGCCGCCTCGCACCCGGCGGCGCACCCGAGGGCGAGCGCGAGCGCGACCGGCAAGGGCGCCGCGAACCACCCCACGGCGACCGCGGGGACCGAGGCCTCCACGAGTCCGGACCCGATCCCGGACCCGAGCCCGTCGCCGGGCTCCCGCACCGAGGCGTCCGGTACGACGGGCAGCCCGGGCGCGCCCGTGAGCGGTGTGCGGTCGGCCGGCGCGCGCTCCGGCGGACAGGGCTGGAACGGCTGGCCGCTGCTGGCCGGCACCGTCGGGGTCGCGGCCCTGGCCGGCGCCGCCGTCCTCCGGGCCCGCAGGCGCGACCGCCGGCCCACCGAGGAGGCGGGCTGATGCCGCGCCCCGGCGCGCGGCTGCTGCTGCCCCGCCAACTCCACCCGTTCGCCTGGTGGGTGTGGGCTCTCGGGCTCGCCACCGCGGCGAGCCGCACCACCAACATCCTGCTGCTGGCGCTGATCGGCGCAGCGGCGGGCTACGTGGTGGCCGCCCGCCGCACCCGCGCGCCCTGGGCGGCCGCCTACGGCGTCTTCCTGAAACTGGCCGTCGCGGTGGTGGTACTGCGCCTGGTGCTCCAGTCCCTGCTGGTCGGCTACGGCGGCACGACCGTGCTGCTCGACCTGCCCGCGATCCCGCTGCCGTCGTGGATGTCCGGGGTCAGGCTCGGCGGCCCGGTGACCGCGGAAGCGGCGTACTCGGCACTGTGCGACGGCGTACGCCTGGGCGTCATGCTGCTGTGCTTCGGCGCCGCCAACGCGCTGGCCAGTCCCGCCCGGCTGCTGCGGGCGCTGCCGCGCGCACTGCACGAACTCGGCGTCGCCGTCACCGTGTCGCTCAGCGCGGCGCCGCAACTCGTCGCCGCGGTCGGCCGGGTCCGCCGTGCCCGGCGGCTGCGGGCGCTGCCGGTCCGCGGACTGCGCGGCACGCTCTCCATCGCCGCCCCCGTGCTCGAAGAGGCCCTGGACCGCGCCCTCGCCACCGCCGCCGCCCTCGACGCGCGCGGGTACGGGCGGCGCGACGCCGTACCGGCCGGGCGGCGCGCCGCCGTGCACACGCTGCTGCTCGGCGGCCTCGCCTCGGTCGTCGTCGGTGTCTACGGCCTCCTGGACTCCTCGACCACCGTTCCCGCCGGCCCGCTCGGCGCGGTGACCACGGGCCACGCCGGTCCGGTGCTGCTGGCGATCGGGCTGCTCGGCTGCGTCGCCGGAACGCGCCTGGGCGGCGCCTCCGTCCGGCGCACCCGCTACCGCCCCGACCCGTGGGCACTGCCCGAATGGGTCACCGCGGCGAGCGGCGCCCTCGCCGCGCTCTGCTTCTTGCTCACCTCACCGGCCGCCGCGCTCGCCCCCGACCCCTGGTCCCTGCAGCCGCCGGGCCTGCCGCTGCTCGCCGCGGCCGGGGTGCTCTGCGCGCTGCTGCCGGCCCACCTCACGCCGCCGCCGCCGGGCGACCACGACCGCACCCCCGTCTCCGCCGGACCGGGGCGGCCCACCGACCAGCCGAGGAAACATCCGTGAACGCCGTCCACTGGGAGCAGGTCTCCTTCCGCTATCCGCGCGCGAGCGCGCCGGTGCTCGCCGGGGTCGACCTCGCCGTGCCCGACGGGGAACTCGTGCTGGTCGTGGGCGCCACGGGCAGCGGCAAGTCCACGCTCCTGCGCACCGTCAACGGGGCCGTCCCGCACGCGACGGGCGGCACCCTGTACGGCACGGTGACCACCGCCGGCCGGGACACGGCCGTACACGCCCCGCGCGACCTCGCCGACGCCGTCGGCGTCGTGCCGCAACGTCCGGCGGACGCCTTCGTGGCCGACACCGTCGAGGAGGAGATCGCCTACGGGCTGGAGTGCCTGGCGCTGCGGCCCGAGGCGATGCGCCGCCGGGTGGAGGAGACCCTCGACCTGCTGGGGCTGGCCGACCTGCGGTCCCGGTCCCTGCAGGCGCTCTCGGCCGGGCAGCAGCAACGGGTGGCGCTGGCCGCGGCGTTCGCGGCGCAGCCCGGCCTGCTGGTGCTGGACGAGCCGACCAGCGCCCTCGACCCGCCGGCCGCCGAGGAGGTGCTCGCCGCCCTGACCCGGCTCGTGCACGACCTCGGCACGACGGTGCTGCTCGCCGAGCACCGGCTGGAACGGGTGGCGCAGTACGCGGACGCCGCCCTGCTGGTGCCCGGCGGCGGCGAACCGGTGCGCTACGGAGCGACGGCCGACATCCTGGCCGACGCGCCGGTGGCCCCACCGGTCGTGGAACTGTCCCGGCTGCTGGGCTGGAGCCCCGTCGCGCTCAGCGTGCGCGACGCACGCCGCAAGGCCGCCGGTCACCGGCTGCTCGCCGCGGCGCCGGTGCCGCGCGAGACACCGCCGCAGGGCGAGCCGGTCGCCTCGCTGCGCGGGCTCGTGGCGCACCACGGACCGGTGCCCGCGCTGCGCGGGGTCGACCTCACGCTGCACGAGGGCCGGGTCACCGCGCTCATGGGCCGCAACGGCGCCGGCAAGTCGACCCTCCTGTCCTGCCTGGCAGGACTGCACCGGCCCACCGCCGGCGAGGTGCGCGTGGCCGGGGAGAACCCCCTCAAGCTGAAGCGCCGCCAGGTCGCCGCGGCCGTCGGCATGGTGCCCTCGGACCCCGGCGACCTGCTGCTCGCCGACCGGGTCGACCGCGAGTGCGCGGGCGCCGACCGCGAGGCGGGGGCGCTGCCCGGCACCACGGCCGCGCTGCTGGAACGGCTGGTCCCGGGCATCGACCCGCGGGCCCACCCGCGCACCCTCTCCAGCGGCCAGCGCCTCGCGCTCGCACTGGCGGTACTCCTCGCCCGCCGCCCCAGGCTGCTGCTGCTGGACGAGCCGACCCGCGGCCTGGACTACCCGGCCAAGGCCCGCGCCACCACGATCCTGCGGCAACTGGCCGCCGAGGGGCACGCGGTGCTGCTGGTCACCCACGACGTGGAGCTCGCCGCCGCGGCCGCCGACCGCGTCGCGGTGCTCGCCGACGGCGAGATCGTCGCCGACGAGGACGCCGTCGCCGCGCTGGCCGCGTCACCCGCCTTCGCACCGCAGACCGCCAAGGTCCTCGCGCCGGCGCCGCTGCTCACCGTCGACGAGGCCCGCGCCGCTCTGCAGGTACTCAGCACGTCGCAGGAGGCCCCGGCATGACCGGCGTACGGATGCCCGCCGACGGCGAGCACGTCCTTCACCTGGCCGCCCGCACCCCGGGCCTGCCGCGCATCGGACCGCGCTCCGCGGTCGCCCTGGTCCTGGTCTCGCTCGTGGGGCTCGCCGGCTTCGGCTGGCCCTTCCTCGCCGACGCCTCCTCCCCGGTCGCCCACGGCCAGGACGCCCCCTGGCTGTTCGCCGCGCTCACCCTGCTGGTCCTCGGTGTGCTCCTCAGCGCGCTCCTGGACGGGACCGCCGACGCGAAGGCCGTGGCGCTGCTGGGTGTGCTGTCCGCCGTGGGTGCCGCACTGCGCCCGCTCGGCGCGGGCACCGCGGGCCTGGAGCCGATGTTCGTCGTCTTCCTGCTGGGCGGACGGGTGATGGGACCGGCCTTCGGCTTCGCCCTCGGCAGTACGGCCATGTTCGCCTCGGCCCTGCTCACCGCGGGCATCGGGCCCTGGCTGCCGTTCCAGATGCTCGCCGCCTCCTGGGTGGGACTGGGCGCGGGGCTGCTGCCGCGCAAGGTCGGCGGCCGCTGGGAGATCGCTCTGCTGGTCGGGTACGCGCTGGTCGGGGGAGTGTTCTACGGCGTCGTGATGAACCTGTGGTTCTGGCCGGCCGGCCTGGTCGACCAGGCCGCCGCGACCGCGTACCACCCGCACGCCGGCGCGGCGGCCAACCTGCGTCACTACCTGACCTTCTACCTCACCACCTCGCTCGGCTGGGACGTTCCGCGTGGCGTCCTCAACGCCCTGTTGGTGCTCCTGGCGGGGCCCCGGCTGCTGACCGCGCTGCGCTCCGCGACGGACCGCGCCGCCTTCGGCGCGCCGATCCGCGTGCTGCGGCCCCGGGAGGACGGGAGCCCCGCCGCCCGGACGGGCAGCGGGGCTCCGGAGCACACCTGACGCATCGTCCGCGCCGCATGTCCACGGCGCTGGGGTCGGTGCGGTGTCGGGTCTGCACCCACGCATCGCCATCGCCGGGGGAGGGCGCCGACGGGCGGTACGGGTCGAGGCGGGCGCCCGGCAGGCCCGGTCGGTTGCGGCGGCCGTCACTGCCGCGCAGCCGCACGCGGAAGGACTTCTCCGCGCGACCCGGCGGACGCCCGGGGTGCACGTCCCCTCGCACCGTCGGCGTCCGAGGTGTGCATGACGCGGGTGTCCGGCCGCCCGGGGTCGCGCCGAGGCAGGGGCGGTCGTGCTCGCGGTGCACGCGCACGCGCCCGGCCTGCTGGCCCTTCACCGCCTGGCAGTAGGCGTGCTGGGTGAGGCCCGTGGTGTGCGGCTGAACCGGCCGGGCGGGAAGCCGCCGCCGGGCGGTCCGCCCGCGCAGGCAGCGGAAGGGGTGCGGTACTCCTGGAATCCTGGGGCGTGGCGCACGCTGGGGCGCTTGAACGAGGCTGCGTGGGACGCGGGATGAAGTCGCACGCCCCGCGGGTGAGGCGGTGGCCCGCACCGCGCAGCGTTTGTCCGAGTAGGCGGTCGCTAAAAGGTGTCCCGTGAATGTTCGACGGCAACTGGTAGGTGCCGGCAGAGGCAAGCAAACCCGTTCGCGGCCGCGTGACGCGGTAACCGTCGTGGAAGCGAAGAGCGGATGAATGCCGCGCGCGGACGGATCTCGACGGTTTGCCAGGGCTACGCCTGGCCGGCGCGCGGGAAGCGAGAGAACGGGGGCTGCCGCGCATGAACCACTGGCCCGTGCATGGCTGGCGCCGTCCCCCACCGCCCGGTCATCATGGGCTACGACACGGGGCCGAGGCTGCCCTCCAGGGTGGTGCGGGTGATCAAGGGGCGATCCCAACGGGCAAGGATCTCGTTGGCGAGGTCCACGACCGGCAGCGGGTCGACGTCGTTGCGCACCTCGATGCTCGCGGCCAGCAGGCTGCGAGGGACCATGTCGGCGTCCAGGAGCACACGCCAGTCCTGCGGGCTGAGCGTCAGGAACTCCAGGCCGGTGAGCCGGGAGGTCTCCAACGGGTCGGCGAGCGTCCCGGGGTAGGCCAGAAGGGTCCGCAGGCGCGGTAGGTCCACGACGGGCTCCAGGCTGAGCGGTTCGCCCTCCCACACACCGATGCTCAGGACCTCGAGTGCGGGGTGCGCGGCGGCCTCGACGCTCTTCAGGCTGCGGATGTTGACCCGGGCCGCGGCTGGCGGTTGCTCCGTCCGCGGGGCGCTGCGGCGCTGTGCGGGCAGGCGGAGCATCAGTTCGGTGAGGGAGTCGGCGACCAGGCCCGCGCCGACGTCCACCTCGTGGCTGAGCACGATGATGTGCCCCGTGTGCCCGGCTGGACCCGGCGTCAGGTCGACCGCGAGCCGGTCGCCGTCGCTGTCACCGAAGACGATCCAGCCCGGCGATCCGACCAGCCCCTGCACCGCGGCGCCGGGCGGCGTACCGACCGTCGCCATCGCCGCGAGCCGCCATGGGGAGTGCCGGGAGGGCGCGTCGGCAATGTACAGCTCGTCCAGGGGGAACAGTTCGTAGGTCACCGTCTTCATGAGGTGCCACATCGCCTCGTCGTTGGTCAGGTCGTCCCACCGGGCTCGCGTCACCCGGTAGAGCGCCTTGATCTCGTCGGGCAGCGGTATCCCCAGGCGCGCCTCCGCCGCGGAGATCTCTTCCTCGGTCGCGCCGATGGCGTCGGGGAGTCGTTCGCGCAGGAAGGTCTCCAGTGCTGTCGCATCCGCCGCCGGCGAGGACTTCGCGTCGGGCACCGGTTCGGGCAGTCGGCGCCAGGGCTCGGGTACAGCGCCTTCGACCAGTACGAGCGCGCCCGGGAGCGGCCCGGTGACCTCGGCTTCCACGGCGGGCCCGAAGTCGAGCAAGTGCAGCACGGCCGGGCCGTCCGGGGACATCCGGGCCACGAAGGAGGCGCCGTCGGCGTTGGCCTCCTTCAGCGCTTCCCGCACCTGCTGCACGGCGTCGAACTCGAACGGTCGTCGGTCCGGCCCGCCGGACGCCTGCCCGTGTACCGTGAAACTCGTTCCCCCTGGCATCTGCACGCTGTACGCGTGGGTGGTGATCCGTCCGGCGACGTGACCGTCCAGAGCGCCGCCCGGCGTCGCGGTGTGAGCGGATCGCAGGATGTGCAGCAGTGGTTCCCAGGTCGTGAACTCATGGAGCGTGGTCAACACGTGCCTCCGATCGGCGCCGTCAACGTGGCGAGGTGATTGTCACGGGAGGTACCGACAGCCTCCGTCGCCGGCGTCAGTCAGCCCTGCCGACCGTTTGCCTTGAACGGCGACGAACCTGCGGAAGCCGCCGACCACGGCCCGCTGGAGCCGATCCGGATCCCCGGCGTCTGCCGATGCACCACTGCTGGAGTCGTCCGGGGCCGCGGTCGAAGTGCTGGCCCTTCGCGACGTCGAGAGGTGCGTGGCGGTCATGGTCGGCGGTTCGTGCGTTCGTCCCGGCGGTGAGTCGGCCATGCCCGCCGGGTCGGACTGCGCACGGTGATGAGCGTGTCGGCGAGGTCGAAGAATGCGTCGACGACGGTGGCGCGCCGCTCGCAACAGCGGGCGAGCCGGCAGAAGGCGTTCTGCCAGGCGTGGGCGCCCTCCACGTGCCACCTCTGACGGGCCTGGATGGGCGCCCTGTCGCCGTTGTGCGCGATGCGGCCGTGGAGGCCGCGTTCATTGCGCAGCGCGCGGGCCTTGTCCGAGTCGTGGCCGGCGTCCAGGTACACGTGGAGCCGTCCTCGGCGATGTGGTCGAGGATCATCGGCCGTAGGAGCCGAGCGCGATCTGCTCCGGCCGGGCGAAGACGCGCAACCGTATCTACTTGTCGCGGCGGTTGCGGATCGTGGTGTCCGAGCAGGTCGTGTCGGCGATCGCCTCGTAAGAACAGTCGAATTGCGGCAGTTGCAGCATCTTGTCGAAGATGATCCGGTCGCTGATGCGTCTGCGGTGGCAGCCATGCGGGTGGCCCGGGTGGTACTCCGGCCGCTCGGGAAGCAGGACCGTGCATTGGTCCCAGAGCGGTTCGGTCGGCCGTGATGGAAGCGCGGGCACAGGTCTCCCCTGTGATCACAGGGCGTCCCAACTCCATGATCACCAGGCCCTCCCGTCCTGTTGCCGGTGTCCCCAACCGCGTCTGTTCACGCGACCTCTAAGTCGCGCCGGAGTGGCGCCACTATGGCGCCATGAGGTGTGCCAATGCGGCTGGGACGCCATGTGGTGCCGCGATGACACACCTCCATTTCGGTGTGTTGCGCCAGGTCAGCGCGGCATTTCCAGACGCCTCCCCTGTCCGTGTCCCGTAAGGCCTTGCACGTGGCGCCATCGTGGTGCCATGATGGCGTCATGGACCTCACGCCGTATGTCGACAACCTCCGCCGCGAACTCGCGGTGGCCGCCGAAGCCGGCGGTGAAGAAGCGCGCGAGCTGGCCGAGCGGCTCACGGCTCCCCTGGAGTCGGCGACCCGCCTGACCATGCTCAATGTGCTCTCCGCCGCGATGGACGAGATCACTCGCGAACTCGCCCCGGGTTCGGTCGACCTACGGCTGCGCGGGCTCGACCCGGACTTCGTGGTGACGCCACCGCCGCGCGACGAGGCCTACGAGGACAAGAGCGCCCCCGAGCCGCTCATGTCACCGGCGCCGGCGCCGGCGCCGGCACCGGCACCGGGTGACGGCGACGAGGGCGGCACCGCCCGCGTCAATCTGCGGTTGCCGGCGCATCTCAAGGTGCGTGCCGAGGAGGCCGCGAACCGCGAGGGCCTGTCGGTCAACGCATGGCTGGTGCGCGCCGTGTCGGCCGCGGTCGACGGCGGCACGCGGCCGCGTCCGGCGGAGAAGGCCCGCACCGTCGGACAGAGCTTCACGGGCTGGGTGCGCTAGCCGCGCCCTGCCCGCCGCACTTCACCCACACCACGTCCCACCAGCAGGGACGCCACGAAGACCCAGGAGGACGGGACAGCCATGCCTACTTTCGACACCCCCGCACCGATCTCGGCGATCGCCCGCGTGGACGCCGGATCCATCCGCTTCACGGCGGGCGACCGCCTCGACACCGTCGTCGAGGTGCTGCCGCGCGACCCCAAGCGGGACAAGGACGTGCGGGCCGCCGAGCAGGCCGAGGTCACCTACGCCAACGGCGTCCTGACCGTCAGGACGAAGCAGCGCTACCTCGTCGGGCCCTCCGGCCTCGTGGACGTGACGGTGGACCTGCCCATCGGCTCGCGCGTCGACATCACGGGCTCCTGGACCCAGGTGCTCGGCGAGGGCCGGCTCGGTGAGGTCCGGGTGAAGAACTCGTCCGGTGACGTCCGTTTCGACATCACCGGACCGCTCGAACTGACCGCCTCCCACGGCTCGATCACCGTCGACCGGATCGAGGGCGCCGCCGAGATCGCCACCAGCTTCGGCAGCCTGCGCATCGGCACCGTCGACGGTCCCGCGGTCCTGAAGAACTCGCACGGCACCACGACTGTCGAGGCCGCGATCGGCGACCTGCGGGTGCGCGGCGCCCACGGCAACGTCGACATCGCGCGGGCCGAGGGCTCCGTGACCGCCACTGTCGCCCACGGCACGCTGCGTGTCGCCGAAGTCGCCCGCGGCACCGTCTCGCTGGAGAACTCCTACGGGGCCATCGATGTCGGCGTCCGCGAGGGCACCGCCGCCTGGCTCGACGTCAGTTCCGAGCGGGGGCAGGTGCGCAACACCCTCGCCGGCGCCGAACCCCCGGCCGAGGCGGAGGAGACCGTCGAGGTCCACGCCAGGTCCCGCTGGGGCAACATCGACGTACGCCGCGCCCGGGTCTGAGCACCCGGTCCGCCTGTTCGCCCACTCCCCACCACTTCACCCTTCGAATGGGAGGGCTCCATGCCTTCGTCTGTCATGCCCACGTCCAGGCGGCCCGATGCGCAGGCGCCTGCCGCCGTCTCCGCGGTCGGGCTGCGCAAGTCCTACGGCGACAAGACCGTCCTCGACGGGATCGACCTGCGGATCCCCGCCGGGTCCGTGTTCGCTCTGCTCGGGCCGAACGGCGCGGGCAAGACCACCGCCGTCAAGATCCTTTCCACCCTGATCTCCGCGGACGGCGGACAGGCCCAGGTCGCGGGCCACGACCTGGCCACCGCCCCGCAGGCGGTACGCGCCGCGATCGGCGTCACCGGGCAGTTCTCCGCCGTCGACGGCCTGATCACCGGCGAGGAGAACATGCTCCTCATGGCCGACCTGCACCACCTGCCCCGGCCCGAAGGACGCCGCACCGCCGCAGAACTCCTGGCCCGCTTCGACCTCACCGACGCCGCCGGCAAACCCGCCTCCACCTACTCCGGCGGCATGAAACGCCGCCTCGACCTGGCCATGACCCTGGTCGGCAACCCCCGCATCATCTTCCTCGACGAACCCACCACCGGCCTGGACCCCCGCTCCCGCCACAACATGTGGCAGATCATCCGCGAACTCGTCACCAGCGGCGTCACCGTCCTCCTCACCACCCAGTACCTCGAGGAAGCCGACGAACTCGCCGACCGCATCGCCGTCCTCCACAACGGCACCATCGCCGCCGAAGGCACCGCCGAAGAACTCAAACGCCTCATCCCCGGCGGCCACGTCCGCCTCCGCTTCACCGACCCCGCGGCCTACCACCACGCCACCACCGCACTGCCCACCGCCACCCACGACACCGAAGCCCTCACCCTCCAACTCCCCAGCGACGGCAGCCAGCACGCCCTGCGCACCCTCCTCGACACCCTCGACACCGCCGGCATCCACGCCGACGAACTCACCGTCCACACCCCCGACCTCGACGACGTCTTCTTCGCCCTCACCGACACCACCGCAGCCATCAAGGAGACCGTCCGATGAGCACCCTCACCCTCACCCTCGCCGTCCGCGACTCCACCACCATGCTCCGCCGCAACCTCCTGCACGCCCGGCGCTACCCCTCCCTGACCCTGAACCTCTTGCTCACCCCGGTCATGCTGCTGCTGCTCTTCGTCTACATCTTCGGCAACGTCATCAGCGCCGGCATGGGTGGTGGCGCCGACCGCTCCGCGTACATCGCCTACATCGTCCCCGGCATCCTGCTCATGACCATCGGCAGCACCGTCATCGGGGCGGCCGTCTCCGTGGCCACCGACATGTCCGAGGGGATCATCGCCCGCTTCCGCACGATGGCGATCCACCGCGGGTCCGTGCTCATCGGGCACGTCGTCGGCAGCGTCCTGCAGTCCGTCGCCAGCGTCGTCCTGGTCGGCGCGGTCGCCGTCGCCATCGGCTTCCGCTCCACCGACGCCACGGCCCTGGAATGGCTCGCCGCGTTCGGCCTGCTCGCCCTCTTCGCCCTGGCGCTCACCTGGATCGCGGTCGGGATGGGCATGGCCAGCCCCAACGCGGAGGCCGCCAGCAACAGCGCGATGCCGCTGATCCTCCTGCCCCTCATCTCCAGCGCGTTCACCCCGATCGACGCGATGCCGGGCTGGTTCCAGCCGATCGCCCAGTACCAGCCGTTCACGCCGGCCATCGAGACGCTGCGGGGGTTGCTGCTGGGGACGGAGATCGGCTCCAATGGGTGGCTCGCGGCCGGCTGGTGCGCGGTGCTCACGGTGCTGGGCTATCGCTGGTCGACGGCATCCTTCCGGCGCGACCCCAAGTAGCGGGCCGCCCACCGTGGGGGTTTTCCCCGCCCGCCCGCCCGAGTGCCCCGTGAAGTCACGCACCCCGGCGCCCGTTTCCTTGGGCGCCGGGGTCGGGGCCTCCGGGGCTGGCCATTCTGGACAGCACATTTAGGTGCCTCTGGCACTCGCCGCTGATCACCCCGGGTCATGCACCCAAATATGCTCCACAGTCCAGAACACCCACCCCTACGACCCCGCCCCCTCCGTCTCGTCATGCGCCTGATCCCCGGTGGGGGTATGGAGGGGGACCGTGCTCGGGCCATCCGTTGGCGCAGCCCGGGCCTGGTAGGCCAACGATCACCCGTCGATCGTGCTGATGCGCCAGGCCACCATCCCGGCGGAGCCGGGCACCCCGGTGGCGTCGATCTGCAGGGTCCCCGGAGCGTGCTCGATGCGATGGGTGACAGGAGCGCCGTCACACGGCAGGGTCTGACGGACCGGGGGACGCGAACCCAGCGAGAGGTCGACCTTCCCCTTCCCGGCGCAGACGACCACCACGGCATAAGACCCACCGGGCGAAAGCGTCGAGTAGGTGTGAATTCCGTCGCTGACACGCTCACTACCGGACTCGACGAAGGAATCGTCGAGTTGAGCGATCCCCGTTCCGAGAACCTCTGCCACTTGCTTGCTGTATCGCTCTTCATCGACGGCCGATCCGGCCGCCCGGCTCTCCTGCTTCGGTTTCGTCGCAGGCGGTTCGGCCGCCGCTCCGGAATCACTGGTACATCCGGCAAGCAGCAGCACAGAAGTGCCGAGTCCGAGCCCGCGCAGCACCGATGTCATCACCACGGAAGGTCCCCCCGTCTTCCCGCGCCCGTTCAGGCGTGATGAGGCGGAACCTACGTGCCCCTCAGGGTGGTTGCCCGAGGTTCGTCATTCCTCTGAGCTACATCTGAGTTTCCAGATGGTGCCCCGCCCGCGCTGCGCCAACGGGTGCTCCAGGCACGGTGCCGCTACTACCCCCCACCGAGGATCAGGCGCGAACACAACGGAGGGGGCAGGGGAGTTGGGGGCACCTCCGGCCGAAGGTTGGGGGAGGGCGGGGTAACCTCTCGCCGCCGCCCGCTTCGACCCCCGGTACGAGGCGCCCTTCGGCGCATACGCTCCCACCGATCTCATCGGCCGGACCGTGACCCCGCGCCGCGCCTTCGATGAGAACGCGGACAGCCTGAACCTCCCGGCCGCGTGCCTGGGCGTCTCACCGGCGACCATCGCGGCACGCCCATTCGAACACGCCGTGATCGCGGCGGTCTTCACCAGTGCGGCACGCGCCGCCCCGGCCCGGATCGACCGCGTCAGGCCGGCGCGCTGATCCTGCGCCACGGCCTGGACGACCAGTCGGGAACGTCATTCCGCCACACCGCCAAGGGCCTCGTCGAACGCGCAACTGCGCGACCTCCTCACCTGACGGGCGCGTCAGTGCCAGCCGTGGGAGGAGAGGACGAGGCGGTACCCGTCCGGGTCGCGAAGGGTCACCCCCCACGTGTCCCAATACGGATTGTGCGCGGCGACCCGCACACCGCCACACGCTTCGAGGCGGCCCACGAGCTCCTCGGGGACCTCCTCGTCGAGGTGGACGACGAGGAGGTCCCCGACGGTCGGCGAGGGGTCGGGGACGCCGGGTCCCTGGACGAGTTCGAGGTGCCATGGGGCATCGGGCCAGCCGGCCATGAGGAGCGAGTGCTCACCCGGTGTGCCGTCCCCCTCGTGCCGGAACAGCACGCCGAGGCCGAGACCGTCGACCCAGAACCGCTCGGCGGCGGCGAGGTCGCGCACCGGGCGGGCGATGCGCAGATGGGCATGGGCGTCGGCGGGCACGGGCGGCTCCCTCGCGTCGTGGGGGTACGCGCCGGGAGCCCACCCGTGCCGCCTCAGACCGCCGCGGCGGTCCTCCGCAGCGGGAGCCGCCGGACGGCGGAACCCAGGCGGGGGCGCGCCACCACGAGCAGCGCGGCGCCGCCCGCCCACAGGGCGAGTGTGGCGAGCGGGGTGAGGGCGTGGGCCCCGTCGAAGTACGTGATCTCGGTGACCGCCCGTACCGCCGCGCCCGGGGGCAGGGCCGTCGAGAGGGCGCGTCCCACGCCGGGCAGCAGGTCCGTGCCGATCGTCGCCCCGCTGGTGGAGTTGCCGATGGTGAGCAGCAGGAGCGTCGCGACCGGCACGCCCAGCGGCCCGAGGTAGGTGCCCAGCAGTTTCGTCGTGAACGCCGCGGCCGCCGACAGCAGGGCCAGGGTGAACGCGAGCGGCAGGAAGGGCGCGGGTACGGCGCCCAGGACGGGACCGGCGATGACGGCGGCGAGCAGGCCCGAGACCGCGGAGAAGCCCGCGATGAGGGTCAGCCTGTGCCGCAGGTGGAGGAACTGGCCGAGCCCCAGCGCGTTCTGGGCGAGGACGAAGCCCGCGAGCGACACGCCGAAGGACACGTAGAAGCCGGCGAGGCCGCGGGCGTCGTACCGGTCGAGCGGCACGACGTCGCGCACGGCGACGTGCTTCCCTGCCCCGTGGCCGTAGGCCGAGACCAGGTTCTTCACCGCGTTGGTGGTGGACAGGCCGTTGGCCCCGGCGACGTCGAGCCGCAGCTTCTCGCCGTGGTCGGTGGCGCTGAGCGCCGCGACCACGTCGTGCCGCTCCAGCGCGAGGCGGGCGTCGGCGGTCGATGCCGCCGGGCGGACGTCGACCGTGTCGCCGAGCGCCTGCTGCAACTCGCCGGACAGCAGGTGGCCGGAGACGGAGATCGGCAGCCGGTGCGGCTGGGGGTCCCGCTGCACCCCGATGTAGCAGCTGATGAAGGCCGAGACGATGACGAGGCCGATCAGGGCGGGCTGCAGCCAGGCCCGGACCGGCACAGGGCTCCTGCGGTGCGCGGCCTCGTGGGGGTTGGGGTGCACGAATGGGTCTCCAGGTTCCGGCGGTGAGGTCGAGGGGCCGGCGACGCTGCCGGTACTGGACGTGGCGGCCTAATGTGACCGGTCGTCTTGGACAGGATAAGCACTCCGCCGTCCGGGGACATTCCCGGATCCCGGCGCTGAGACGACCGGTCATACTGTGAGCGTGACGACAAAAGAGCGGATCGCCGAGGCCGGCCTCAGGCTGTTCCACGAGCGCGGCTACAACGGCACGAGCGTGCAGGACATCGTGGTCGCGGCCGGAGTGCCCAAGGGGTCCTTCTACAACCACTTCAGCAGCAAGGAGACGCTCGGCCTCGATGCCGTCGACCGCTTCTCCGGCTCTCTGGCCCTGGAGACCCTGGCCGGCCCGACCGGCTCGCCGGTGGCCCGGATCGAGGAGAACCTGCGGCACCGCGTGGCGCTCGCGGGGCGCAACGACTTCGCGCGCGGCTGCCTGCTCGCCAATCTGGCCGCCGAGGTCCCGGCGCACAGCCAGGCCCTCGGCGATGCGGTGCACGGGCACCTCCAGCGCTGGCAGGCAGCGCTCGCGGAGACGCTGAGGGAGGCGCAGGACGCGGGGGAGGTCGCCCGGACGGTGCCGGCCGAGGCGCTGGCCGACTACCTGGTGAGCGGTTTCGAGGGGGCGATGTCCCGGGCCAGGCTCGTCCGCGACCGGCAGCCGCTCGACGCGTTCATCGACGTGACGTTCGCCACCGTGCTCGCCCGTCCCGCGGGCTGAGCCCGGCGCACGGTCAGCGGCCTCGGGTCTCGCGCCTGCGGGTCAGGGCGTACAGCGCCGTCCCGGTGGCCACGGAGATGCTCGCCGCCGCGGCCATCATCGCGACGGGCCGGGAGTTCGCGGCGGGGGCGAGGCGGGGGCCGGCCGCGCGGGCGGCCTCGAGGACCAGGTCGGTGACGGCCCGCGGCGCCGTGACATGGACGGCGTGCGGTGCGTCCACCTCGACGACGTGGGCGCCGGCCCGGAGGGCCATGAAGCGCTCGTTGGCGGCGCCGATGGCCTGGTCGGCGGTGGCGACCAGGTACCAGGAGGGGATGGTCCGCCAGGCCGCGGACCGGGCCGGCTCGGTCACGATCCCGGTGGCGGCGGGGCGTTGCGCGGCCGCGAGCGAAGCGGCGGTGGCGGCGGGGACACGGTCGCTCAGCATGATCTCGTTGTACCGCTCGGGCCTGATCCACAGTTCGAGCCCACCGTCCCCGCCGTCCTCGTCCGGCACCGGGAGCGTGCGGAGCGCGGCGGGCAGCAGGGCCGACGCGTCGGCCAGGTGGCTGCCGGGGTACTTGGCGATCAGCCGGCGGGCGTTCTCCCCGGCATCCGGCGCGAAGGCCGCTATGTAGACCAGGGACTTCACGTTGCGGTTGCCCGCCGCCGCGTTGGTGATCACCGCGCCGCCGTAGGAGTGGCCGACCAGCACGATGGGGCCCTTGACCGTCTTGAGGACCGCCGTCAGGTACGCGGAGTCCGCGCCGAGCCCGCGCAGCGGGTTCGAGGGCGCCAGGACCGTGTAGCCGTTCTTCTGCAGTCCGCGGATGACCGGGAGCCAGCCCGACGCGTCCGACCACGCCCCGTGCACCAGCACGATCGTCGGCCTGGTACCGCGCCCGGTGCCGCTGCCGCCCGCGGGTGACGCCGCCACCGGGCAGGAGATCGCCAGGGCGGCCGCCGGCACGAGCACGGCCAGCCAACGGGCGTGGCGGGATATCGCGAGCGGATTCGCAGCCATCGTCACTCTCTTCGCCTCGGGACAGGCAGGACGTTGGTGACGAGTCTGCGCGGACGGCGGTCACGGGGCGCGACCGGTGCCGCCGTCGGAGTGACCGGCGCAGGAGTCCGCAGCGCCCGGGCGCGCCCCCCGCCCGGCCTCCGCCACGTGGTGTCGCCGGTGCCGACCGGCCCCGGCTGCTGCCCCCCGTCGTCCTCGCTAAATCAATGGAACGGGCGTCCGCACGGCTCCTACAGTGGCCGGGCACCAAAGGATCACGGGGGAGCACCGCCATCATGCGTACGCACTATCCGCGCACCCCGCATCTGCCCTGGTCGCCGGGGGCCGCGTCGGACGATGTGCGGGCCCGGGACCTGGACGGGCTGCGCGGTCGCGAGGTCGTCGTCACCGAGAAGCTCGACGGGGAGAACACCACCCTCTACACCGACGGCCTGCACGCGCGGTCGCCGGACTCGGTGCACCACCCGTCACGGGCCTGGGTGAAGGCACTCCAGGGCCGGATCGGGCCCGGCATCCCCGCCGGCCGGCGGGTGTGCGGGGAGAACCTCTTCGCCCGGCACTCGCTCGCCTACGAGGCCCTGGACAGCTGGTTCTACGGCTTCTCCGTCTGGGACGGCGACGACTGCCTGGACTGGGACTCCACCACCCGCTTCCTGCGCCGCCTCGGCGTCCCCGTGCCGCCCGTGCTGTGGCGCGGCACGTTCGACGAACGGGCGCTGCGGGCGCTGCGCGTGGACACCACCCGCCAGGAGGGCTGGGTCGTCCGCACCACCGAGGGCTTCGGCCGCGAGGAGTTCGGTCGGCGCGTGGCGAAGTGGGTACGGCCCGACCACGTGCGGACCGACACGCACTGGATGCACGCCGCCGTCGTGGAGAACGGGCTCGGCCCGGCCGCCGCGCTGTGGGCGGTCCGTTCCGGCGCGGCGCCCGGCCCGGCGGCCCTGGAGGCGGCGCTCGGCCTGCCCGCGCAGGGCGCGCACGCCGCCACCGCCGCGGTGGACGCGGCCGCCCGGCTCGACGGTCTCGGGCGGACCGGGGACGCCCGGCTGGCGGGCGTGCTCGCCGCCCTGCTGCACGGTGCGCGCCGCGCCTCGCTGGCGCCGCGGCTCGCCGGACCGCTCGGCATGGCGACCGCCCGTCGCGTCGCCGACCTGGTCGGACTGCACTCCGCGCTCCACCTGCCGTACCCGGACCAGGACCGCCGCGCCGGGCTCGCCCGTCTCTCCGTCGCCGCCGACCTGGGCGCCCTGCACGCCGTCGCGGCCGCGGCCGCGACCGACGGCACCGCCCGCGAGCAGGCCGAGTGGTCGGCGCTCCACGCCGACGAGGCGGGACTGCTCGCCGATGAGCCGTTCGCGCCCCTGCGCGGCGGACTGAGGGACGCCCTCGCCGGACTCGGCCGCGACGCCGCCGACCGCTGCTGGACCGAGGCCCGGCAGGCGTACGCCGACGGGCGCCTCGGCACCGCCGAGGAGGCCGTCGCGGCGACCTGGCGGCACCGCTCGGGCGACTTCCCCCGGCTGATCCACCTCGTGGGGCCGGCGGGCAGCGGCAAGAGCACCTTCGCCGCCGGCCTGAACGGGGCCGGCACCCGCGTGTCCCTGGACGAGCTGCGGGGTGCCCGCGGGTCCCGGGCCGATCAGCGGGCCAACCAGGACGTGCTGCGCGACGGACTGCGACGGCTGGACAGCGCCCTGACCGGCCGTGCGACGGTGGTGTGGGACGCCACGTCCCTCAACCGGCACCAGCGGTCCCTGGTGCACGCCGTGGCACGCCGCCGCGACGCCCTCGTCACGCACGTGGTGGCGCTGGTGGGAGAGGACGAGTTGGCGCGCCGCAACGCGGTCCGCGACCACCCGGTGCCCGACGCCGTGCTCACCGCGCAGACCCGCCGCTTCGACCCGCCGTACCCGGGCCACGCGCACCGCACGTGGTACCTCGGGCCGGGCGGCACCGTCGAGGACACCGACGGCACGCTCGGCGTCGTGGCGCCCGGACAGGAGGCGTGAGATGCGCACCAGCGAGGAGATCTACCACCGGGTCCGCTGGGACGCCCGCTTCGATCCGGCCCGCTTCGTGTTCGGCGTCCTCCAGCGCGGCGCGGCGCCCCAGCGCGTCCCGTTGCCGGCCTTCGTGCCCGGCGGGGAGATCCCCTGGCACCGCGTGCTGTTCGTCGAGGCCGACGGTGAGCTCGTCTGGGACCGCGCCACCGGCGTCGACCGCATCGACGCCACCGACGCGGGCCGCGTCCGTGAACCGCGGCTGCTGCGCGCCCCGTTCTTCACCGCCCGGACCCCGCACGCCTGGGACCCGGCCACCGGCTGGCGTCCCGGCGGCACCGCGGCCGGTGGGGCGGCCGGTGGGGCGGAGGTGCGCGTCCTGACCTGGAACACCCTATGGGACCGCTACGACGGCCACCTCGTCGACACCGCCCGCCGCCGGCCCCTGCTGCTGCGCGTGCTGGAGCGGTCCGGCGCCGACGTCATCGCGCTGCAGGAGGTCGAACCCCGCCTGCTCGCGATGATCACCGCCGAGCCCTGGGTGCGCGAGCACTACGTCCTGGGCGCCGCGCCGGACGGCCCCGAGGCGCACGACGTGGCGGAGCACGGGCTGCTGCTGATGAGCCGGCTGCCCGTGCGCGAGTCCGCGGTGCACGCCCTCGGTCCGCACAAGGCCGTCGCCGCGATCACCGTGGAGACCGCGCGGGGCCCGCTCGTCGTCGCCGCGACCCATCTGACCAGCGACCACTCCGAGGACGGCGCGGCCCGGCGCGACGGCGAACTGGCCCGGCTGGCCGAGGGACTGGCCGGCGTCGACACCCCCGGACTGGTGGTGCTCGGCGACTTCAACGACGGCGGCGTCACACCGGCCCGCGCCCTCGGGCTCCGCGACGCCTGGACCGACGTCCACGGCGCCTCCGACGCCACCCCCACCTTCGACCCCGCGGCGAACCCACTGGCCGCCGTGGCCTCCCTCACCGGCCGCGCCTCCCGCCTGGACCGCGTACTGCTGCGCGACGCCGGGGGGTTCCGTGCGACCGCCGCGAGGCTGCGGGGCGACGCCCCCGCTCCCGAGGGGCTGTTCGCCTCCGACCACTACGCCGTGGAGGCCGTGCTCACCCCGGCGGACGCCCCGGGCACCGAAACCCTGGACGAGGCGCCCACCGCGCGCACCGCCGTGGCGTGGCTCCCGCCCGAGGAACTGCGCACCGCCCTCCAGGACGTCCGCCGGGAGCACGACCCGCAGATCCACCGCTGGCCCCCGCACGTCAATCTGCTCTTCGGCTTCGTCCCCGAGCACGCCTTCGAGCGCGCCGCGCCCCTGCTCGCCGCGGCCGCCGCGGCCACGCCGGGGTTCACGGCGCGGCTGGACGGCATCCACACCTTCGGCCACCGCGAGGACGCCACCGTCTGGCTCGACCCGGCCGGGGCCGGCGCGGCACCCTGGGCCGCACTCCACCACAACCTCGCCGAGCGGTTCCCGCGCTGCCGGGGCCGGGCCGAGGGGTACACCCCGCACCTCACCCTGGGCCGCACCCCCGATCCACTGCCCGTCGCCACCGCCACGGCCGCCCGCCTCGCTCCGATGGCGGCCCGCGTCGGGACGCTCGTCCTGCTGTCGCGGCGCGGGGACGAACCGATGCGGCCGCGCGCCGAAGTCACCCTCGGAACGGGAACGTTGCGCTGGCTGGACGACGAGCCGGCGCCGAACGGCAGCCGCGCGCCGGCCGCCGGGGACGCCGAGGCGGACCGCGTCCTGCGGCAGTTGACGCAGGCGCTGCGGCCCGGAGCGGTGCACCTGGCCGGGTCACGCCGCATGGGGTGCCATCTGCCCGGCGCCGACCTCGACCTGGTGGCCGCGCTGCCCGGCTCGGCCGACACGGCCGCCATGGACGAGGTGGCGGCCCGCGTCGCCGCCGCGGTGCCCGGCGCCGTACGGCTGCGCCAGGTCACCGGGGCCCGTGTGCCGGGACTGCGTTTCACCGTGGGCACGCTGGACGTCGACCTGGTGGTCGTGTCCACCGGCCCGCTGGCTCCCGCCGAGGCGGTGGACCGCCGTCTGGAACTGGGCGAGGCCGCCGCCGTCTCGCTGAGCGCCGTCAGCGACGCGGACGCGGTGCTCGCCCTGGCCGGCGGCGCGCACGACCGGTTCGCCGCGCTGGCCCGCCACGTGAAGGCCTGGGCCCGGGCGCGCGGGCTCGACGCGGCACCCTTCGGGGGACTGCCCGGCCTCGCGTGGGCGGTGCTGGCGGCCCGCACGGTGGGGGAGCACCCGGACACGCCCGGATCCGGGCTGGCACGCGAGTTCTTCGCGACGTGGGCCGCCTGGGACTGGCGTACCCCCGTCGGCGCTCCCGGGCCGACCGCCCTGGCGGTGTCCGTCGCCACGCCGAGCGCACCCGTCCGCCCTTGCACCGAGCAGGCCGGGCCGGGCTTTCGCGACCTGCTGACCCAGGAGCTCTACCGTGCCTGGGAGTTGGCCGACGAGGGCGCCGACACGGTGGCGCTGCTCGCGCCCCCGCCCCTGCACCGGCGGCACGCCGCCTGGGCCGTGGCCACGGTGCGCCCCGCCCCGGGCGAGGACCTCGACCGGTCCGTGGGCCGCTTCCGGGGTCGCGTGCGCGGCCTGCTGACCGCACTGGAGGCCGCGGGCGTCGTGGACGCCCACGCGTGGCCGCGCCCCTTCACCGCGGACCCCCGGCAGGCACGATGGGCCATCGGCCTCGGCCGCACCCCGCCGGCGCCCGACGCCCTCGCCCGCACCGCCGAGCGCTGGCTCCGTACCGTCCCCGGTGTGACGCTCACCCACCTCGACGGCGGAGCGGTGCCCACCCTGCGCTGACGGCGGGCCCGTGGCGGGCCGGGGGGCGTGCGTGGTGTCCCTCGGTCGGATGCGGCGGTGCCGGAGCGCGTTCGGTGGTCGTGGCGCGGGATGCGGCGGCTGGGTGCTCGGTTGCGCCGAGCGTCGGTGTCCAGGCGTGCACTTCGCTCATGTCGACGGCGGACGGTGCCGACCTTGCGCTGACGGCGGGCCCGTGGCGGGCCGGGGAGGCGTCGCGCAGAGCGCTGATCACCCGGTGCTCGCGGCCCATGTCGTGCGCGGTCGCCAGGACGTGTCCCAGCGGCGGCCGCCGGACCGCCCAGCGCGCGGTGCCGTCGGCCACGGTGTACGTCGGGCCGGACCGCCCGCTCTCGATCAGCTCGCCGTCCAGCGCGCCGGTCCTGGGAGGCCGCTCCGCGCTGTGCACGCGTTCCGGTGGCGCGGTCGCGGACGGAGGGGGCCACCGGGCGTGACACGACGCGCCTACACGGCGGTTGCGGCCCACCGCCGACGGGGCCGTGGCGCCCGGCCGTACCGTGCGGCGGACCGCCGTCATCGACGCCGCCGCCGGCGCGCGGTGCCCGGCACCTCCTGCGCCGTGCCGGTCAGCACGTTGTCATCCCCGCCACCGGCACGCGCCCGCGGGCGGCCACGGGACGAGGGGCGGCCGGTTCGCCGGCCGCCCCTCGTCATGGTGTGCGGGTTACTTGCCGGCGCCGCCCTCGCCCGAGCCGTGCAGGGCGTCGCGGAGCGCCGCGGTCGCCTCCGCGACGGCCGCCTTGTTGGACTCGGTGTCCTTCAGGGCGTTGAGCATCATGAAGTCGTGGGTGATCTTCTCGTAGTGCGAGAGGGTCACCGGGACCCCGGCGCCGCGCAGCTTCTGCGCGTACGCGGTGGCCTCGGAGAAGAGCACGTCCGAGTCCGTGATCATCAACGCCGGCGGCAGGCCGCGCAGTTGCTCGGTGGTGGCGCGCAGCGGCGACGCGAGCGGGTTGGACCGGTCCTTCACGTCGGGGGCGTACGCGTCCCAGAACCACTGCATGGCGGGACGGGTGAGCCAGCAGTTCTCCGCGAAGCGGTGGTACGACGGCGTGTCGAAGTCCGCGTTGGTCACCGGGTAGAGCATGACCTGCTGACGGAAGTGCGGGCCGCCGCGCTGCTTGGCCATCATCGTGACGGCCGCGGTCATGTCGCCGCCCACCGAGTCGCCGGCGACGGCGAGGCGGGAGGAGTCCACGCCGATCTCGGCGCCGTTCGCCGCGACCCACTTGGCGACGGTGTACGCCTGCTCGATGGGCACCGGGAACTTGGCCTCGGGCGACGGGGTGTAGTCGACGAACACCACCGCGGCCTTCGCCCCGTCGGCGAGTTCACGGACCAGCCGCTCATGGGTCTTGAAGTTGCCGAGCACCCAGCCGCCGCCGTGGATGTAGACGACGGCGGGCAGCGCGCCCTTCGCTCCCTCGGGCCGCACGACGTGGATCGAGACCGGCCCGGTCGGACCGCCGGGCACGTCCCTGCGCTCGACTGTCGCGGGCAGCATGTCCACGGGCCCGGCCTGCAGCTTGTTCAGCACCTCGCGGGCGTCGCTGTACGACATCTTGTACAGCGGCGGGCCGCCCGCCGCCGCGAGCCCGTCGAGGAAGTCCTGGTCGATCGTCTCGAGCTTCACCGGCGGATCGCCGCAGGGCACGTACTTCGCCGGCGCCCCGTCGGCCACCGCCACCCTCGTGGCCGCCGCGTCGTGCGCACCGGCGGAGTGGCCGGTCCGCCCGGCGCAGCCGCCGCTGAGCGCGGTGGCGGCCGCGAGCGCGGCGGCCAGGGCCCAGCGGCTCCGACGCGCCGTGGACGGGTCTCGAGGACAGGTCATGTCGGTCTCCCGGTTGTGGTCGCGTCCCCCAGGACAGCCTGCGGAGGCCCGCGATGGCGGACAACCGGGGGTAGGCCGCCGGAGTGGTGGGCCCGCCGGAGGACCGGGACCGGCCGTCAGCGCGCGGCGCCGGCGTCCGCGCTCTCCTCCGGCGGCGGCAGACGGAGCCCGGCCAGGTCCGGGGGTACGGGGGAGTCCGGCCGGATGAGGGGGGCCGCCATGCCGTCGGCGACCGCGGCGGGCGCGTCGCTGAGCCGGAAGCGGTCGCGGACCCGGCGGTAGAAGTCGGTGGGGCCGAGCCGGATCAGGCGCAGCCGGTGCCGGCCGCGGTAGACGGCGACCCAGTCACCGGGGTCGATCACGCCGCGCAACTGACCGTCGATGCTGACCGCTACACGCCCCGAGTGGGCGAGCACCCGGACCGCGACGGGCTCGTCCGGTGCCGCCACCAGGGTGCGGTCGAAGGCCATGTGGGGTGCCACCGGCGTGAAGACCACGGCGTCCATGTGCGGGGACACGACGGGACCGCCGGCGGCGAAGCTGTACGCGGTGGAGCCGGTGGGTGTCGCCGCGATGATCGCGTCGGCGGAGTACGAGGCGAACAGCCGCCCGGCCAGGTACACGGCCAGGCTCGCCTGCCGGTCGCGGGCGAGCTTCTCGAAGACGATGTCGTTGACCGCGTTGACGTTCATGGGCACGCCCCACCCGACGTCCGCCGGGTCGCCCGGCCGCACGCTCGGCGCGGGCAGCGTCGGCCCGCGGCCGTACCGCAGCAGGGACTCGATGCCCTCGGGGACCTCCAGCGGGCGTGACGCGCGGAGCGTGAGCGTCATCCGGTCCTCGACGGTGGCCCGGTCGTCGGCGACCGCGTCCAGCGCCTTCGTGACGTCCTGCACGCAGACCTCGGTGAGGAAGCCGACCCGGCCCAGGTCCACGCCGAGCACCGGCGCCCCGCAGGCCGCCGCGACCCGGGCGCCGCGCAGGAAGGTGCCGTCGCCGCCGAGCGTGACGATGAGGTCCGGATAGCCCGCGGACTGCGCCTCCTCCCGGCCGCTGCGGCGCGGCCGGTCCTGCCGCCAGATGTCGATCTCGACGGCGGGGATGTCGCGCTCGGCGCACCAGCGGTGCACCGTGGCGGCCGCCTCGACGGCCTCCGGACGCCCTTCGTGGACGATCATGCCGACCCGGCTCACCGGCATCCCGCACTCCTTCGGCTGGCTCGGCTTCTCCTGCGGCTCCCCGTCGTGCGCACCGTCGCCCGCGGCCGCCGCCGCGGGACCCACGACGGCGGTGCCCACCGGGCGCGTGCACCCATATCAGCACGGCGACTCCCGGTCCGCTCGGCGGCGCGAACAGCGGGCGGGGCAGCGCGGCTGCCTAGACGGTGACGGTCCGCCAGGAGACCGGTACCCCGTCCCCGTCCGTCCAGCCCAGTACCAGGCGCCGGTGCTCGGTGTGCGTCAGCATCTGCGTGCGCGTCCCCGCCGAGCCGCACTGCGCACCGATCTGCTGCCCGGGCGCCAGCGCCGTCTCCCGGGTGCGGGTGGGGGCGTCGTCGGCCTGGAGGAACACGCAGCCCGGCTCGTCCGTCGTCTTCGTCACGAGGGCGTCCACGTCCCAGCCGCCGCCCTGCGGGTGGACGGTGATGTCGGCGAACCCGACCCGGTCCGGCTCGGTCAGTTCCAGGCGGGCGGTGCCCCCGCCGCCCGACCGCGGCTGCCATCCGTCGGCGGCCCCGGCGGCCGGCGCCAGTGCGAGCAGCGCCACCGACACGACCGACACGACAGTCCCAGCGACCCGACTTCTGCGCACAGCGGCCCTCCACGGTGTCCGTCCGGCCGCCGGGCGGCGGCCCCCCTCATCCAAACCCGGGCAGCGCCCGGGCCCGGGGGCGCGGCGCGCGGACCAGCCGGTGTGATCACCCGTCCGGCATAGGGTGTGATCATGAGCGGCGAGACGGATCTGCGGAAACTGCTGAGCGGCATGCGCCCGGAGGCCGGCCGGGGACGCCATGTCTTCACCACCCTCCCCGTCGGTGCCGGCGTGCCGGACGGCGTGACGCCGGTCGTCACCGTCGTCGAGGAGGAGGGCACGACCCTCGTACTGCCCCAGGAGCAGGCGGACGCGGCCGGGCTCGGCTACGACTACGTGGCGGGCCGGATCACCCTGCGCGTGCACTCGGCGCTCGCCGCGGTCGGGCTCACGGCGGCCGTCGCCAGGGAACTCGCCGACGCAGGCCTGAGCTGCAACGTCGTCGCGGGCTTCCACCACGACCATCTCTTCGTGCCGTACGACCGCCTGGACGAGGCGGTCGCGCTGCTGGCGGACCTGGCGCGGCGCTCCGGCTGACGTGTCCCGGCTGATCACTCCTCCGCGTCCGGCGGCAGCAGTGTGCCGAGCGGTCCGAGGTCCAGGTTGAGGTCGCCCATCGTCAGGCCGTACTGCGCGCACAGCCCGGTCATCCGGTCGTGCAGGATCATGAGCGTGGCGCCCAGGCGCTCCTCCTCGTCCTCGGTGAGGTCGCCCGAGTCGACCCGGCGCAGCGCCTGGCGCTCCATGAGCTGGCGCAACAGCTCGACGAGGGTGAGTACGAGACGCACGAGGTCCCGCTCGACGGTGTCGGGGTCCGCACGGATCCGGCGGGCGGGGCGGGGCGGGGCGCCCGGTGCCGGCGGCGGGGGAGCGTCCTCCGGCAGCGCGGGCAGCAGGCGGAAGGCGCGGGCGGCCGCGTCGGCGACCTCTCCGAGCCGGTCGGAGGGGCCGGGCCCGGAAGTCACGGCCGCCCCCCGGAGGACGGTGGCGCGGACGGGCCCCAGGGCGACGGGTTCCGCGCGCTGACGGACACGATCAGCGCGCGCAGCGAGACACGGACCAGGTCGATGTCGGCGATGGACAGCACCACGTCCCCGGTGAGCACGACGCCCCCGCTCAGCAGCCGGTCCAGCAGGTCGATCAGCGCCACCTGCCGCTGCGGCAGCGGGTCGCCGCCCCGCGCGGGAACGCTCATGACGGCGCGCCCTCGGGGACGGCGGCGAAGGAGTACGGGGCCCACGGCCCGGTCACCTCGACCCGCACCCCTGCCAGCCCGGCGGCGGCGTCCTGGGCGCGGGCGCGGAAGTCCTCCGCGTGGTCGCGGGCGACCAGATAGGCGTCGTTGACGACGTTCTCGCCCGCGTCACCGGCCAGTTCGCCCTGCTGGACGCGGTGCCGCGCGTGATCGACGGCCAGTTCGCGGCCGATCGCCGCGACGCGCTCCGCGGCCTCGAGCGCGTCGCGGTGGGCGTCCTCGCGCGAACTGCGCTGCACGCGGCGGGCCCGCAGATAGGCCCGCCCGGGGCTCAGGTCCGCCTCGTCCCGCGCAGGCGGCGCGCCGGGCGCCTCGCCGGGGACGTCCGTCACGTAGATCTTGACGCCCCACTCCAGGTGTCCTTCGAGCCGGGCCAGACAGGCCGTGAACATCGCGCGGCAGTCCGCCAGCACGGCGCGCACGCGGGAGTCGTCCAGGTACACCGTGGCGAGCCGCAGCGGGAGCACGGTCGCCCGTGCGGACAGTGCCTCGATCACCGTGTGGTGGGCCCGGGCCACCGCCTCCAGCCACGCCAGGTCCTCCAAGTTCCGCCGCAGCGCGGCCTCCTGGAAGTCCGCGGCGGGCACCGCGCTCACGGCCGCGGCCAGTTCGGTGCCGGGCGGCCCGGAGACGAGGCGTACCGGAGCGCCCGCCACACCGGCCAGGTCCGCCGGCAGCTCCTTCGCCGGCACGGCGCCCTCCCGCAGGACGGCGTACGCGTAGCTCACGCGACCGGGCCCGGCGTCACTCATCGTCGGTCTCTCTCCTGCGGCGGGCGGAGGACGGACGGTCGGAGGACGCACGGTCGGATGCCGGGCGGGCGGCGGTCCGGCGCGGCCGCGCCGCCGGCTTCCGCTCCGGCGCGGCGGGCAGTTCCCGCTGCTCCCGCAGGGCCTCGACCTCCGCGCGCAGGCGCTTGTTCTCCTCGGCGAGCGCGCTCTCGCCGCCGGCGCGGGAGGACAGCGAGGGATCGTGCTCCCACCAGTCGATCCCCATCTCCCTGGCCTTGTCGACCGAGGCGACGATCAAGCGGAGCTTGATGGTGAGCAGTTCGATGTCGAGCAGGTTGATCTTGATGTCGCCCGCGATGACGATGCCCTTGTCGAGGACGCGTTCCAGGATGTCGGCGAGGTTCGCGGAGGAGCCGCCGCCCTGGCCGTAGGGCGAGTACGGCGACTGTCCCCGGGTGGGGTACGAGCTGAGTTTGTCGGCGGGGTCCGTCACGCGGTCACCTCTGTTTCCCGCTCAGTTGCCGGTGCCCCGGCGGTGTGCGGTGATCTCCTCGAGACGGTCGAGCAGTTCGTCCTCGCGCTCCTCGAAGGTCGCCTCGTCGATCCGGCCGGCGAGCAGTTCCTTCTCCAGCGCGGCGAGTGCCTGCTCCACCGGCGCGGGGTCGTAGTACTCCTCCTCGGCCGCGTCCTTGACGCGCTCGACGACCCAGACCACGCCGCGCACGGGCGCCAGGGGAAGGCCCAACAGCCCGGTGACGAGTCCCATGGCACTCCCTTCTCTCCCCGAGGCCTCGCAGGAGGTCTCATACGAAGCTGTACGGCGGCAGCGGCCCGCGCAGACGGAAGTCGCACTCGTCGCCGAGCTGATTGGCCAGGCTCAGTTGCGTGGCGAGGAACATCTCCTCCTGTCCCTCCTCCACCAGGAAGGACACGCTGAGGAAGTCCTGCCCGGTGGGCGGCGTGGAGTCGTCCTCCCGGGCGAACGGTCGCAGCGCCTCGACGATGCCCGCGCCGAGCGCGCGTTGGCGTGCCTCGACCTCGCGGTTGACGAGTTCGCCGAGGGCGAGCGGCATCTCGGGGGTGGCGGAGCCGTCCCGGATCTGCTTGTTGAGCCGGGCCGCCTCCTCCGACTCGACGAGGATGCGGCGCAGCAGCGCGTCCTCCTCCCAGGAGACCTTCAGGTGGTACTCGGCGCATCCCTCCAGGGCCTGCAGCCGGCTGAGGTACTCCTCGGCGCGCTCGTCCAGCGTGGCGCGCACGGTGTCGTCGTCGGGGGCGGTGAGGCCGAACCGCAGCGGCAGGACCGAGCCGTCGGTCATCAGCCGTTCCTGGACTTCCTGATGTGCCAGGACGTCGCGTCGCCGTGGGCGCAGGTCCTCGGGCGCGTCGCTGACGACGGCGCTCAGTGTCCCGGCGGTCACGGTGCGCAGCTCACCGGGGGGCTTGCCGACGCCGTGCAGGCCGTCGAGGTTCGCCGGGTGCGCCTTGGAGACGATGGAGTAGACGTAGACGGCCATCTCATTCCCTCTCCCGCCGGGCGCTCCGCTTGGCCGGGCGGCGCCGCCTCGCTCGGGGTTCCTCCTGGTACTCGGCCTTCTCCTGGCCTTCTTCCTCCTCTTCCTCCTCGTCGTCCCCGCCGCCCTTCAGGGTGTCGGTGACGGCTTCGACGGCGCCGCTCAGCGCGCCTTTGGACTTGCCCTTCGCGCCGCCCTCGGTGATCTCGCCCACGAGGTCGGTGAGCTGGGTGGGTTGCTTGCGGCCGGACTCCAGGTCGAGGCGGTTGCAGGCCTCCGCGAAGCGCAGGTAGGTGTCCACGCTGGCCACGACGATGCGGGCGTCGATCTTGAGGATCTCGATGCCGACGAGCGACACCCGGACGAAGACGTCGATGACGAGGCCGCGGTCGAGGATCAGCTCCAGGACGTCGTACAGACTGCCCGAGCCGCCGCCCGACACACCGCCGGCGCCCTGTGGCACCACGGTCATGGTGCCTCCCTTCAGCGCCCGCTCAGACGCGTCGGTCGATCTGCCCGCGGGTGTAACGCCGTGTCCGCTCGTACGAGACGAGCCCGCCCTCCTCGTCGAGACTCACGCGATAGGTCGCCATGACGCTGGTGGTCGGCGGAACACGTTCCAGTTCCAGGACCTCCACGTCGGCCTCCCAGCCGTCCTCGGTCGGTTTCACCGCGGACACCGACTCGGGCTGCCGCCCGAGGAGTTCGGTGAGCTGCTCGGCCGCCGAGCGCATGGCCCACGCGGCGGAGGGCTTGCGGGGCCGTCGGGTCATGTCGTCCCCTTCGGTCGTTGCCGCCGCCGTACTTCCGAGCGGCGCCACCCCGGCAAGCAAACGTACTATTTCAGCATATATACCTACAGTCGTGTACGGCGACACGATCGCCGGCCGGAAGGGAACGACTGATGAAGGATTCGACCAAGATGGCCCTCGCCGCCGGTGTGGCCGGTGGTTATGTGCTCGGCCGGACCAAGAAGGGCCGGGTCGCCTTCGGCCTGGCGACGTATCTCGCGGGCCGCCGCTTCGGTCTCGAACCGCAACAGCTGCTCACTGAGGGTGTTCGCAGACTCAAGGAACTGCCGCAGTTCCAGGACCTCAACGACCAGGTGCGCGGTGAACTGCTGGACGCCGGCCGCAAGGCGCTGTCCGCGGCCGCGGACCGTCGGCTGGCCGGTCTGGCGGAGTCGCTGCACGACCGCACTTCGCGCATCGGCGAGAAGGCCGGCCGGAGCGGGCGCGACGAGGACGAGGAAGCGGAGGACGAGTACGAGCCCGAGGGTGACGAGGACGAGGACGAGGAGGAGCCGGAGGGCGAGGAGGAAGCCGAGGACCAGGAGGCGGAGGACGAGGAAGAGGACCAGGAGGCGGAGGACGAGGAAGAGGAACCCGAGGACGTGGAGGAAGAGCCGGAGGACGAAGAAGAGCCGGAGGAGGAGCCCGCGAAGAGGCCCGCGGCCGAGCGGGCGCCCGGGCGTGCCCGGCACCGCCGCCCCGAGAAGGGCGCACCGGCCGAGAAGGCGCGACCGGCGGGGAAGTCCGCCGCCAAGAGGGCCGAGCCGCCCTCGCGCAAGCGGGCCGCGGAGAAGCCGGCCGCCAAGAAGGCCGCCTCGAAGAAGACCGCACCGAGCCGCGGCGGCGCCAAGAAGGCGGCCGCGAAGAAGACGTCGGCCGGGAGGGCTTCGTCCGCACGGCGGAGGTAGGCCACGGCCAGGACGGCACAGGGCGGCCCGAACGGACCGGCCTCGGGCGGAGGGCCCCAAGGCCGCCGTCACCGGCCGGACTTCAGGCACCTCCGGCGGTACGTCACCTCACCGACGAGGAACCCGGGGGACGGCGCGGCGAGTCCGCGACGAGTGACCGCTGACGCATCGTCACATGTGTTGCGCCGGACGCTGTTCCACCACCTCGGCAAGCCGGTCGAAGGTGCGCTCCAGCACCTCTCGGCGCCGCGCGCGGTACTCCGCTCCCGGCTCCAGCCCGTCGACCGCGGCGTCCCACACGGCGAGGTAGCGCGCCTTCCACGCCAGGACCGTCGCCGTCGCCGGGAGCGTCGCCCCCGCCCAGCCCTGCGTGGCGAGCAGGTGCAGCAGCTCCAGGTTGCAGGGCACCGCCACCCCCCAGTACTCGTCCGGTTCCAGGTCCGACGGGTCGCCCTCCATGGCGCGCGCGACCTCGGCGGTCAACCGGCCGGTGAGCAGGCCCAGATGGTCCGCCGCCGTGTCCTCGTCGAAGTTCCCCGCGCCCCAGCCGCCCACCGCGCTCAGCCCTCCACGGCGCCGTGCAGCGACGCGTCCGCCGGCCCGTGGGTGAACCGGGTGAAGCGCACGCGCAGTCCGGCCCGCTCGGGCGAGCAGCAGAAGGGTCCCGCCGACGCCTCGGCCCCGGGCGCGAGGGGTGCCAGCCGCACCATCCGCCAGGGCTCCGCGTCGCAGCGCGCCCTGATCGTCACGGCGTCGCCGTCCCGGCTGGCCCGCACGGTGACCTCGCGGCCCTTCCACTCGGGCACCGGGGCCAGGGACCAGTCCGACCGGCCGTGCGTGACCACGGCCCCGAGATGCGGCACCCCGTCCGACATCTCCACGCCCGCCTTGATCCACGTCTGCGCGTCCACACGGATCATGAGGCCTGCCTGGTCGTACAGGGTGTCGAAGTCCACCACGAAGGCGACTTCGACGGCGCCGGAACCGGGGAAACCGGGGAACGGGGCGAGCAGCGCGTGCCCGTCGTCGCGGACGAATCCGTAGCTGGTGGTGCGCCAGAAGTCGCTGCGGTCACGCGTGGTGACCAGCAGTCCCTCGGCGTCGGATCGGGCCTCCAGCGGGGGGTTGAGCCACGCGGCCTCGTCCCAGTCGATCGCACGGTGATCGTTCATGGGGTGAGTCTGCCCGTACCGACCCGCCCGGGGCCAGGGGCGGACGCCGCGCTGCTTGACGCGAAGGTGGGGAGAATGGCTGTGGGGAGCCCCCGTGCCTGATGGAGGATTCCATGGGGATGGAGCCCGACAAGGGTCAGGAGCGCCTGCCGCGGCTGCAGCTGGACGACCTGCTGGACGAGTTGCAGATCCGGATCGATGCCGTGCGCGGGACGCGGGACCGGGTGCACAGCCTGCTGCAGGCCGTGCTGTCGGTGGGGCGCGAGCTGGATCTGTCGCAGGCGCTGCGCCGGATCGTGGAGGCGGCGGTCGTGCTCGTGGACGCGGAGTACGGCGCGCTCGGCGTCATCGGGGGCGACGACCGGCTGTCGCAGTTCCTCACGGTGGGCGTCACGGACGCGGACATCGAGAAGATCGGGCCGCTGCCGTCCGGCCACGGCATCCTGGGTGAACTCATCCGCCATCCCGAGCCGCTGCGGCTGGAGGAGATCTCCGAGCACCCGGCCTCGTACGGCTTCCCGGCGGACCACCCGCCGATGCACTCGTTCCTGGGCGTCCCGATCAGGGTCCGCGACGAGGTGTTCGGCAACCTCTACCTGACCGAGAAGCGCGGCGGCAAGGAGTTCGACGGCGAGGACGAGGCCGTGCTGTCGACGCTCGCGGTCGCGGCCGGTGTCGCGATCGACAACGCCCGGCTGTACGAGGAGGCCCGGTCCCGGCAGCGCTGGCTGGAGGCGAACGCCGAGATCACCGCCAGTTTGCTGTCCGGCGCCGAGGAGTCCCGGGTGCTGGAGCTGATCGTCGAGCACGGCCGGCGCATCCTGGGCGCGGACCTCGGCGTGGTGGCGCTGCCGGTCGAGGGGACCGGCGACGTCCGGATGGCCATCGCCACCGGCATCGACGCCGCCGCGCACGCCGGGCTGGTGCTGCCGCGCCGGGGTTCCTTCGTCGGCGCCGCGATGGCGGCGGGGGAGCCGATCATCAGCTCCGAAGTGGGCCAGGACCCGAGGATCACGGCCGGGCCGCCCCGGTTCGGCGGGCTGGGGCCGGCCGTGGCCGTGCCGATGAGCACCAGCGAGGGTGTGCGCGGGGCGCTGCTGCTGGCCCGGGCGCAGGGGGAGCCGGAGTTCACCGGGATCGAGACGGCGCCGCTGACGGATTTCGCGGGTTCCGCCGCGCTCGCCATGGAACTGGCCGAGCGGCGCCGCTCCGCCGAGCAGCTGGCCCGGTTGGAGGACCGTGACCGTATCGCCCGCGACCTGCACGACCTGGCCATCCAGCGGCTGTTCGCGACGGGCATGACGCTGCAGAGCGCGGTGCGCTTCGTCGACCACCCGCAGGCCAGCGAGCGGCTGCTGCGCGCGGTGGACGACCTGGACGAGACCATCAAGATCATCCGGTCCACGATCTTCGGCCTGCGCGCCCACGATGCCGGACCGGGCCGCAAGGGCCTGCGGGTGCGGATCGCGGGCGAGGTGGAACGGGCGGTGCCCGCGCTCGGCTTCACCCCCGCCCTGCGGATGGAGGGCCTGATCGACACCGACGTACCGGCCCCCGTCGCCGAGAACGTCGTCGCCGTCCTGGGCGAAGCCCTGTCGAACACCGCCCGGCACGCCGAAGCCCGTTCCGCGGACGTGTCCCTGGTCGTCGCCGACGGCGAAGTCACCCTGACCGTGACGGACGACGGCGTGGGCATCCCCGACGGCGGACGCCGCAGCGGCCTGGTCAACCTCTCCGAGCGGGCGGAGAAGCTCGGCGGCGCGCTGCGCCTGGGGGTTCCGGAGCGGGGAGGCACGCGTCTGGTCTGGAACGTCCCGCTGCCGCGGGACTGACCGGCCGTCCCCGCTCCGGGACGTCAGTTCACCTCGATCACCGGGTGACGTGGACCCCGCGGCGCGGTGCCCGCGCGCAGCGGCCCGTATCCCAGCCGCACCAGCATCTGCACGTGCCCGGGGCCGGACTCCGCGCTGCGCAGCGCCCGGCGCAGGTCGGGGTAGTCCAGCGCCTGGTGCAGCAGCGACGCGCGCACCCGCTGCGCGCTGGCCGCCAGCAGCACGTGCTGCAGGGCCTGTCCCGCCCGCAGCCAGTCGGCGCGGCCGTCGCGAGGCGTGGTCAGGACGGCCACGAGCGGGAAGCGGTCGTCGCCGGGCGCAGGTCCGGGCCCGTACGAGGACTCGCCCCCCGGGCCCGTCGGCGGGGGGACCGGCTCCCCGTCCACCGCGCCGCGCCGGTCGGCGTCCTCCGTCAGCCGCAGCAGCCGCCGGGTCTCCGCGGCGTGCGGCAGGCTCAGCGCCGCCCCCTCGCTGTGGGCGGCGTCGACCAGGTCCAGTACGAACGCCCCCGGCGGGCGGCGTACCGGGCACGTGGCGACGGCATCGGGGCGCCGCCACAGTGCGCCGTACAGATCGGCGCCGCGCGTCTCGGGAGCGCGGGCATGGGCCGGGGCGGTCAGCCGCACGCTGGCGTACAGGCCGGGATCGGCGGGGGAGGGCAGCAGGCGGACCTGGGGTTCCCAGCCGAAGTGGGTGACGGCGACCCGCAGGTTGAACAGGGCGGCACCGATGGAGACGTACAGCGCCCGCGAGGCCTGGTCTCCGTCCCCGCGCGGGGTCCGTGGCTCGCCGACCGCGCGCACCTGCAAGGTGGCCGTGTCCGGGTCCAGGCGGCACCGCCAAGGTCGTCGTGCCTGGCAGGAGGGCGCGGCGACCGCGGCGGAGATCAGCTTCTCCAGGGTCGCGCCGTCGAGTGTGGTGGTCGTCATCGCGCTGCACCTCCCGGCCGGGCGCCTGGGACCATCCTGCGCCGCGGTGGCGTGCCGCGGGAGGGGCCGCCGGGGTCTGCCGGGGGTCCGCTCGGCCCCACTCCGCAGGTCCGGGTGGTCAGTGGTGCGGCTCGGGGGGCGGGCCGTCGGGATGGTGCTGGGTGGCGAGGACGGCGGCCTGGATGCGCCGCTCGACGCCGAGCTTTCCGAGCAGCCGGGAGATGTGGTTCTTCACGGTTTTCTCGGACAGGAAGAGCCGCTGCGCGATCTCGCGATTGGTCAGGCCCTCGCCGACCAGGTCCAGGATCTCCAGCTCCCGCGGGGAGAGGGCGGCGAGCGCGTCGTCCTGCGGCGGCGCCTGCGGTTCCTCGTGGGTGCGCAGGCTCTCCATCAGCCGCGCCGTCGTCGCCGGGTCCAGCATCGACTGGCCGGAGGCCACGGTGCGCACCGCCTTCAGCAGGTCGGAGCCCTTGATCTGCTTCAGCACGTAACCGGCGGCGCCGGCCATGATGGCGTCCAGCAGCGCGTCGTCGTCGTCGAACGAGGTCAGCATCAGGCAGGCGAGGCCGGGCATGACCGAGCGCAGTTCGCGGCAGACCGTGATGCCGTCGCCGTCGGGGAGCCGCACGTCGAGGATCGCCACATGGGGGCGCAGCGCCGGGCCGCGGGCCACCGCGTGGTCGACCGAGCCGGCCTCGCCGACCACCTCCATGTCGGATTCCGCGTCGATCAGGTCGTGCAGCCCCCGCCGGACGACCTCGTGGTCGTCGACCAGGAAGACCTTGATCGGCGCCTGCGGTGAGAACTCCCGCATCTCGGTCATGCGCGCTCCCGGCTGCCGCCTCGTGTGCCCGGCCGTCCCCCCGATCGTCGCCGATCCGCCCCGGTCGTCAAAGCGCCGAACGGGTCACCGTCGGTCACCGCTGCCCTGGGGGCCGTAGAGGTCGAGCAGGCGGGTACGGGTGCCCTGGAGACGGTGCGTGACGATCTCGGCGACGCGCCGGGCGACGGCGTAGCCGAGGACGGGGTCGGCCTCGCACAGCGCCCGCACGGCCGCCGCGTCGTACTCCTCGGCGGTGACCGCGTTGCGGGTCTGCGCCCCGAGGTGCCAGGTGTAGGGCGCGAACAGCCAGGAGCAGCCGAGCAGGTCGCCGGGGCCCAGCGTCTCCACCTGGGCGGCCCGGCGGCCGGGCACATGCAGGTCGAGCGCGACGGAACCGGAGCTGATCACCCAGAAGCGGTCGGCCCTGCGGCCCTCCTCGAAGATCCGGGTGCCCGCCGGGAAGGAGACCTCGCGGCCGAGCTCCCGCATGCGGTCCTGTGCCTCCGCCGGCAGCGCGCCGAGCAGGCCCCTCGTGGTGATGGTCACGGCGGTCTCCCTCGTCGGTCGGAAGGAACGGCTGATCATGCCCTGCGCCCTGCGCCCTGCGCCCGGACCCGGGCGGTCAGGCGGGGATGGCGACGACGTCGTGGTGCGGTCCGCCCAGCACGACCTTCAGGGCCCCGGTGTCGGCCGCCGAGGAGAACACGTCGTAGGCCGCCGCCGCGTCCTGGAACTCGAAGGCGTGCGTCACCAGGGACGCGGCGGGCAGCCGGCCCGCTTCCATCATCCGCAGCAGGGTCGGGGTGGAGTACGTGTCGACCAGACCGGTGGTGACGGTCAGGTTCCGGCTCCACAGGTCCTCCAGGTGGAAGGTGACCGGCTTCCCGTGCACGCCGACGTTGGCCACGTGGCCCCCGGGCCGCGCCATGCGCGTGCACAGCCCGAAGCTCTCCGGTGTGCCGGCCGCCTCGATCACCACGTCGGCGCCGAGTCCGTCGGTGAGGTCGTCGACGAGTTGCTCGGGGCCCTCGTCGGCACGGACCACCGCGTCGGCGCCCAGGTGCTTGGCCGCGTCCAGCCGGGCCGGAACGAGGTCGACGGCGATGACGGCGTGCGGCGAGAAGAGGTGGGCGGTCGCGATGGCGGCCAGCCCCACCGGGCCGCTGCCCACCACGACGACCGTGTCGCCGGGGCGCACCCCGCCGTTGAGGACGCCCACCTCGTAGCCGGTGGGGAAGATGTCCGCCAGCAGCACGGCGACCTCGCTGCCCACCACGTGCGACAGGGCGTGCAGGCCGACGTCGGCGAACGGGACGCGCACGTACTCGGCCTGCGTGCCGTCGATCAGGTGCCCCAGCATCCAGCCGCCGCCCCCGCGGCACTGCCCGTACGCCTGCTCGCGGCAGTAGCGGCAGTGCCCGCAGCCGCTGACGCAGGAGACCAGCACCCGGTCCCCGGGACACACGGTGCGGACCGCGGGGCCCGTCTCGACGACCTCGCCGACCGCCTCGTGACCCAGGACCGTCCCGGCGGGGACGTCGGGTACGTCGCCGCGCAGGATGTGCAGGTCGGTGCCGCAGACGCCGGCGGTGTCGACGCGGACGATGGCGTCCGCCGCGTCCGTCAGCCGCGGATCAGGCACCTCCTGCCAGGCCGCCTGTCCCGGTCCGTGGAAGACCCAGGCCTTCATGTGTGACTCCCTCCGTCAGGCCGTGGCGCAGGTCGAAGGCATGCTCCAGATCGGCCAGTCGCAGCGCTCCGAGGACCGGGCCGTCGACGACGACCAGGCGCAGGGTTCCGCCGCGCTGCCGTACGCGGCGCAGGGTCCGGCACAGCACGCGAAGCCCGGAGCAGTCGATGAAGCCCACCTCGCGCAGATCGACCACGAGGTCCGGGCGGGGCGCGGCGCTCAGCGCGTCCAGGCGCGCGGCCACCAGCGGGGCGCTGATCAGGTCGATCTCGCCGTGCAGGGACACCACATCGGTCCCGGCCACGGTCCGCTCCCGCAGGCACTCGTGCGGCATGCCGTCACCCATGACGATCACCTGCCTGTCCGTGCGCGGTGCACTCCACCCCACTGTGGAACGCCGGCGGCGTCCCGGGCATGGGCCGAACGGGTAACCCTCCGGGGCCGGGCGGCCCACCCGGGGATCCCGCCGCGCGGACCCGCCGGGTGCGCCGTACTCTCCGCGCTGCCCGCGGGCGCCCGGGACCCGGCGGACGCGGCACGACCTCCCGCGCTCCCGGAGAGGGCCCCGGGGCGGTCGCCGGAACGCCCGTGCCGCCCGGTGCACGGGCACCGGGCGGCACGGGGCTGTTGCGGGTCGCGCCAGGTCAGATGTTCCAGACCTGGAACTCGGAGAGCTGACCCGCGGGCCAGCCGTCGTTGGCGGTGACGGTCACCCGGACGTAGCGCTGGGTGGACGCGGTGAAGGTGATCGTGACCGTGTTGTTCGCGCCCGGGGTGAAGCTGTAGGACGCGGACGACTTGAGGGTGCTGAAGGCGGAACCGTCGGTGCTGCCGGTGAGCGACAGCGTCTCGTTGCGGGCGCCCCAGCCGGCCGGCAGCTTCAGGACGACCTTGCTCACGCTCTGCGCGGAGCCGAGGTCCACCTGCGCCCACTGCGGGAAGGCGTTGTTGGCGCTCTCCCAGTAGGTGGCCTGGTTGCCGTCGGTGAGGTTCGAGGACGGGTAGACGTCGGTGTGGCTGGACTCGCTGGTGGTCCGGCCGGCCGCCAGGTTGGTGGCCACCGTGCCGCTGCCGGTGCCCGAGAGGGCGACGGTGGCCGGGTTGTTGGTCGCGTTGCTGTTGATCGTCAGGGTGCCGGTCCGCGTGCCGGACGCGGTCGGGGTGAAGGTCACCGCGACCGTGCAGCCGGCGCCCGCGGCGAGCGAGGTGCCGCAGGTGTTGCTCTGCGCGAAGTCGCCGGAGGCGGTCACCGAGGAGATCGACGCCGCGGCCGTACCGGTGTTGGTCACCGTCACGTTCCGCGCGGCGCTGGTGGTGCCGGGCGTCTGGGCGGCGAAGGTGAGCGAGGTCGGGCTGACCGTGAGGGTCGGCGACGTCGGGTTGCCGGTGCCTCCGCTCGGGAACACCTGGAGGTCGGACAGCTGGGCCGCGTTCCAGCCGGTGTTGCCGGTCACGTTGATCCGTACGTAGCGGGCCGTCGCCGCCGGGAAGGTCACGGTCACCGTGTTGTTGTTGGCGTTCGGGTCGAAGGTCTGCGCGGCGGACGCCGCCAGGGTGTCGAAGCTGGTGCCGTTGGTGGAGCCCTGCACGGACAGCGTCTCGGTCCGGGTCGCCCACGCGGTGGACGGCGGGAGCTTCAAGGTGACCTTGCCGACGCTGTAGTTCTGGCCGAGGTCGACCTGCACCCACTGCGGGAAGTTGCCGTTGGCGCTCTCCCAGTACGTGGAGGCGTCGGTGTCGGTGACGTTGCCCGCGCCGAAGGTGCCGTTGGTGGAACTCGCCGACGCCGAACGCCCGGCCGCGATGTTCGTGCCGCTGTCGATGCCGGTGCCGCCGAGTGCGACCTTCGTCGGGCTGTTGTTGGCGTTGCTGGTCAGCGTCAGGGTGCCGCTGCGGGCACCGCCCGCGGTGGGCTTGAAGCCGACGGTGACCACGCACGACGAACCGACGGCCAGCGAGCCGCAGTTGTCGGTCTCGGTGAAGTCGCCGCTCGCCGCGACGGACGACACGGTGGCGGCGCTCGTGCCGGAGTTGGTGACGGTCACCGTCTGCGGTGTGGCCGTCGAGCCGACCACCGTACCGGCGAAGGACAGATTCGCCGGGTTGGTGTTCAGCACCGGTCCCGGCGCGATGCCGGTGCCGGCCAGGGTGACGGTGCTGGTGTTGCCGCCCGCGGTGACGGCCAGGGTGCCGGTGCGGTCCCCGGACGCGGTCGGCCTGAAGGTGACGCTGACGGCGCAGGAGCTGTTCGCGGGGATCGACGTGCCGCAGGTGTTGGTCTGCGCGAAGTCGCCCGAGGTGGCCAGCGCGGACACCGCGGCGGCGGTGCCGGTCGGGTTGGACACCGTCACGGTCTGTGCGGCGCTGGTGGAACCGGTTGCGACGGAACCGAAGTTGAGCGCGCCCGGGGAGGCGGTGACACCGGTGGCCGGGTAGGGCGGGAAGACCGGCGTGGGGAAGCCGCCGCAGAAGGGCGTCCCGGAGATGCCGGAGTTTCCGCCGCCGTCGGTGACGCTGAAGTTGGAGCCCTCACAACTGTAGACGGGCGACGAGGCGCCGACGCCGGTCGCCGTGACGTTGGTGAACGTGGCCGCGCCGCCGGTCTGCTCCTGGAGCGCGAACGTTCCCGTGCCGGCGATCGTCACATTGCTGAGGTGGACGCCGCTCACCGTGCCCTCGACCCACTGCACGGCCTCGTAGGGGCTCTGCTGGATCAGCGCGTTGCTCACGTTGATCGGTCCCGTGATGGCGCCCTGACTGCCGTCGAACCAGAGCGCGCCCACGCCGAACTGCCAGTTCGGGTCGAGGCTGCCGTCGCGGATCATGGTGTTGTCGGTGATGGTGGTCGTACCGACCGGCGTGGAGGTGAAGCGCTGGCCGACGTGGATGCCGCCGCCCTGCGCCAGACCGGAGTCCACTACCAGGTTGCCGCTCACCGTGTTGTCGTGACCGCCGTAGATCGCGATGCCGTTGGCGAGGATCTGCTGCTGCACCGTGTTGTTGGAGAAGGTGTCGTTGGCGTCGGCGCCGAGAGCGGAGTCCGCCCACATCGCCAGACCGTCGTCACCGGTGTTGCGGATGTCGCTGTTGGTGACCGTCGAATTGGTCACGCCGCCGTGGAAGTTGACGCCGTCGGCGGTGGTGTCGCGGATCCGCAGCCCGCTGAGGGTCAGCTTGTCCATCGGGCCGTCCATCCAGGCGCCGACCTTCAGGTGGTCGATCCAGATGTTCGACGCGGAGGAGTTGCTCATCGCGCCGCCGATGCCGTTGACCTGGTCGCAGTCGTTGCGGGTGCCGACCTGGCCGAAGATCGCGAAGTTGGACAGGTGGACACCGCTGCTGACGCCGCGGTTGCCGCCGACGCCACAGCTGTCGGGCTCGCCGAGGCCGTAGAAGCCGGGCGCCGCACCGGTCACCGTCGAATACCACATGCCCGCGCCGGCCACGGTGACGTTGTTGACCGTGATGTGGCCGGGGATCTTGAACGTGCCGGACGGGATCCACACCGTGCCGCCGGCCCCGGCCGCGCTGATCGCCGCGTTGAAGGCCGCTGTGGCGTCGCTGCCGCCGGTCGGGTCGGCGCCCTTGCTGGTGACCGACACCGAGCCGGACGGCTGCGGGAGGGCCGCGCCGACCTGCTCGAAGTCGGCGAAGTCGATGGTGGTCGTGGTGCCGCCGGCGCCCACCTGGAGGGTGAAGGTGGTGCCCGCAGGATACGTCTGCGGCAGCAGCCGGTGGACCTCGTCGTAGAAGTGGTGCCGGTTGCTGCCCGGGGTGTTGGTGAACGGGTAGCTGCCGTAGTACCAGCTGTAGGCGTTGGTGAGGGTGAAGTCGGGCTGTGCGGCGCCGTTGATGGCGAAGGACAGCGGGGCGGTGTAGGCCGAGCCGCCGGAGGTGTCCGGGATGCTGTAGCGGAAGTCGATCGAGTTGGTTGCCACGGGGGTGGTGAAGGTGACGAACTTCCCGCTGCCCTGCAGGGTCACCGCCTTGCGGTACGACGCCTCGTCCGCGAGCTCGCCGTAGGTCCAACTCGGCCCGATCACGGTGCCGTTGGTGGTGGAGTTCTCCGCCTGCACCTCGACGTAGGGCAGGTTCGCGCCGCTGCCGCCGGTGGCGGCCGCGGCGAAGGCCGGGGTGGCGGTCAGCGCGAGCGCGCCGCCGGTGGTCAGCAGGGTGGTGCCGGCCATGACGGCGACGGCTCGTCTCAGGGACGGCCGTCTCCGGCCTCGGAGGATGGGGGGTATACGCAACATCACATGCTCCTTTCGGCGCAGAATGTCTGTTCTGCACCAGGGGGGTGGAGCGCCAACGCAAGGGGCACCGTAATGTCGCGGATACACCGCCGCAATATCCAGGCTCATTCTCGTGAGAAAGTAACTTTTTTGCGCAAGAATCTGCGTTCCCTGCAGAGTCGGCAGCGTGGTGCCGGTCCCGCGACGGCAGGCAAATGATTGACCAATGGCCTTCTTGTCTAGTCAAGAAGGCGTAATATCCGGGTATGGCATTGCGCAACGCGGTGATGGCGGCCCTCCTGGAGGGGGAAGCCTCCGGCTACGACCTGTCCAAGAGGTTCGACGCGTCGGTGGCCAACTTCTGGATGGCCACCCCCCAGCAGCTGTACAAGGAGCTGGACCGCATGGAGTCCCAGGGGCTGATCGAGGCCCGGGTCGTCCTCCAGGAGCGCCGGCCCAACAAGCGCCTGTACTCGCTCACCGGGGCCGGGCGCCAGGCGCTGCACGACTACACCGCGGAACCCGCCAGGCCGACCGCCATCCGCGACGAATTGCTGGTCAAGGTGCAGTCCGTGGACGCGGGCGACCCGGCCGCCGTCCGTACCGCGATCGCGGAGCATCTGGAGTCGGCGCGGGCCAAGCTGGCCCGCTACGACCTGGAGCGTGCGCGGCTGCTCGCCGGGCGCACCGAGGAGGAGTTCCTCACGGGGGCCGAACGGGTCGGCCCGTACCTGACCCTGATGCGCGGCCGTGCCTTCGAGGAGGAGAACATCCGCTGGGCCGAGCGGGCGCTGACCGTCCTGGAACAGCGGTCCACGCTTCCGGCCTGAGCGGGGGCCGTGGGGGCGGGTCCGCTCACCGGTCCCCGTCCCGCGGGGGCGCGGGCCGGGACGGCGGGACCTGCGGGTCCAGTCTCAACAGGCCGCGTGCGCACAGTTCGTCGAGGACCTGCAGCAGCAGGGGACGCGCGTCGGCGCCGGGCTCCCGGCCGGCAGGCCGCCCACCGTCCTCCGGGGACGTCCCGCGGGGCCGTGGCACGCCGTGCGGCTCGGGCTCCTCAGGGCCGTTAGTGCACTGTCGGACCATCGGCACTGTCGCGGTCGCCGGAGATACGCCGTACGGGTGGAGCCGCCGCCGTTCATGTCGGGCCCTCGACCGGCAGCTCCAGGCGGACCTCGTAACCCCCCTCGGCCGTCGGCCCCGAGCTGAACGTGCCGTTCAGCAGCGCGGCACGCTCCCGCAGTCCGACCAGGCCGTACCGCGCGCTCGGCAGCGGAAGGGGCCGGCGGGTCGGCTGATCGTTGGTGACCGTCGCCCGGACGACACCGGCCTCGCGCCGGATCCGCACCGAGGCCCGCGCACCGGGTGCGTGCTTGCGCACGTTGGTCAGGGCCTCCTGGACCGTGCGGTAGACGGCGCGCTGGACGGGCGCGGGCAGCCCCTCCGGCAGGTCCATGTCGAGGTCGGCCTCGATGCCGCTGCCACCGACCAGGCGTTCGAGGTCCGACACGGAGGGCTGCGGCGTGAGTTCGGTCGGACGGCTGCCGGCCGCTCGAAGGACGTCCACCATGTGCCGCAACTCGTCCAGGGTCTGCACGCTCAGCCGCCGGATCGTCCCCGCGGTCTCCTTGACGGCCGCGTCCGGTGCGCCGACCTGCAGGGCGCCGGCCTGCACGGCGATGAGGCTGACCTGGTGGGAGACGACGTCGTGCATTTCCCGGGCCAGCTGGGCACGCTCCGTGGCCAGTACCGTCTGGTCGGTGAGCAGGCGTTCGTGGTCGCGTGCCTCGGAGATCTCCCGGAGCCGGAGGGAGAGGTCACGACGGGCCTGCACGAGCTGACCGAGGAAGAGGGGGGCGGCCGCCGTCGTGGCGGTGTAGCCGAGGGTGATGAACGTCGCCGTCTCCGTGAGGTCGAACCTCATCGAGGGCCACGGTGGCACGTCGCAGAGCGTGAAAGCGATACCGCAGAACGCCAGCAGGGTGCGCCGCCGCGTGAAGGTGGCGAGCGTGTACAGGGCGGCCAGCGAAGCGAACACCGCGGACGAGACGAGCACGGCCGGCAGGGTCAGCAGGAACGTCAGCAGCGGGCGGTGGCGGCGCAGCATCAAGGAGAGCGCGGCCGTCAGGCCCCAGGCCAGGCTGGCGGAATCGTTGAAATGGACGTTGACGCGCACATCCAGCAGCGCGAAGAAGACGAGGACCGCGTCCAGCAGCACGGGAGGCGGCGTACGGAACCTCATCATCCGTCGGCCCGCCGGCACGGACGGCCGCGCGCGCCGGTACGCCGGGGGCCGGCGCCGCCACCGGAGCGGAGCACGAGCGGGATTCCCGCCCGGGCTCCGCGGGTGGCCGGGGCCGGCAGAAGCGTGCGCGCCGTACGGCATGGGGCCATGTTTCGATGCCTACCCCGACGGGGGCCGTACCCCTTCCGGACTCCGCCCCACCGGCCGGATGGCGGATGCCGTCCCGCCGGTCGGTGGAGGCAACGGCCGCCGACCGGTGGATGGATTCCGGAGATGCCGGACGCCATGCTGTAACCAGGAAAGACCTGTCCACGTACGCCGACGCAGGTCCACCGGTCCACGGACCGCGGCCCAGGCGGTCGGCGTACGCGGTTCCCTTCGCCGCCTGATCACCCGAGTGGCGGCAGACAGCCCACGGACCGTGTGGGAGAACGGTTGCCGGAGCCTCACAGGACGCCCCCGGTACCCGGCCGGGAAAGGAAGGAGGCCACCGTATGGCGATCCACCTGACCCTTCTGTGCGCGGCCGCCGCGACCAGTGGACGCGAAGCGGTTCTCGCTGACGAGCCCGTGGGAAAGCGGTTGCCCGGCAGGGTGAACCTGCCCGCGTTCGTCGCCCACCCGCTGACCATCCGGGCACCCTCGAAGCGCTGCGCACGGACCGCCGAGGCGCTCGGCCTCGAACCGACGGTGGAACCCGCGCTGCGGGACATGGACTGCGGACGCTGGAAGGGACGGACCCGCGAGGAGATCGCGGCTGTCGACCCCTACGGCCTGTCCTTGTGGCTGACCGATCCCGAGGCCGCGCCGCACGGCGGCGAATCCGTCCGGCAACTGTGCGACCGCGCCGCCGACTGGCTGATCAAACTGCCGCGTGGTACCCGGCCCACCCTGGCCGTCGTCGAGCCCGCCGTCGTCCGCGCCCTGCTCGTGCACGCGCTCTCGGCGCCGGCGAGGACCTTCTGGCATCTCGATGTGCGGCCGCTGTCGGCCGTGTCGCTCGTCTCCACGGACACCGGCTGGCAGGTCACCCCCGCCCACGAGGCGGAGAGGGAGTCCCCTCGTCCGGCGGGAGGCGTTCCGCTCGCCGTCCACGGGACGCCCTTCGCGACGCTTCGCCACCATGCGCCGTTGGGGCAGGCAAAGGCGGCGACACGGCCCCCGGCGTGACGCGGAGGCACCCTGCGGCCGCGAGGACACCGGCTCGGTGAGCGCGGGGCCCTCGGACTCCGTCAGACGCGGACGCCGAACTCGAACGGCATGTTGTTGATCGACTCGTAGCGGACGACCGCGCCGGAGTGGGGTGCGTGCAGGACCATGCCGTTGCCGGCGTAGAGGCCGATGTGGTGCAGGTCGCCGTAGAAGAGGACCAGGTCACCGGGCTGGAGCTGACTCATCGACAGGCGGGTGCCGGCATTGGCCTGATCCTGCGAGGTGCGTGGCAGCCTGACGTCGGCCTGGGCGTAGGCCCACATCGTGAGCCCCGAGCAGTCGAAGGACGTCGGGCCCGAGTGGCTGAAGACGTACGGCATGTTGATCCGGGTCTCCGCGGCCGCGAGGGCGGCGGCGGCACGGCCGGACGCCGGGGTGGCGTTCCCCAGGTCGACGTGCTCGCTGCCACCGGCGGCGGGGGCGTCCGCGGCGGCGACCGCGGCGCGCTGGGCGGCGGTCAGCGAGTTGAGCAGCCGCTGCGCCTCGGCCAGTCTGCCCTGGACCTGCTTCTTCTTCTTGCCCAGTTCGGCGCGGGTCCGGCCGAGCTCGGAGAGCTTGCCCGCCGCCTCCGCCTTCCGCTGGTCGAGGCTGCGCTTCTTCTCCGCGATCTGCCGGAGCCCCTCGGCCTGCCTGGTGCTCAGGGCTTCCAGGGTGGACGCCTTGTCGAGGTAGCTGTCCGGGTCGGCGGAGAGGAAGAGCTGCAACGTCGGGTCGATGCCGCCGCTGCGGTACTGGGCGCTGGCGAGGGCGCCCAGGTCGTCCTGGAGATCGTTGAGCTCGCCCTGCTCGCGGGCGACCTCGTCCTGGATGACCTCGACCTGCTGCTGCAGCCGCTGCTGCTTCTCCGTCGCGCTGTTGAGTTTCTCGGTCGCCTGCTCGGCCTGCTCGTAGAGGGCGTCCACCTTGGCCTTGACGCTCTTGACGGACTGCTTGGCGGGCGCGGCCTGGGCGGCCTGGGCGGAGAGCGCCACGGCCGCGGCGGCGGTCGCGGTGAGCACGGTGACACGTGTGCGACTGGTCTGCTTGGGTCGACGGTGGGACGCCACTCGGGCGGGCTCCTTCTTCCTCCAGCCGCCTGCCGCGAGCGTCGGAAACCGCGGTTCTCCGGCCCCGAGTGTCGGCGTTCCCCCGTCGTACGCACGCCACTTCGGATCGGCGGGACTCTGCCGCCACCCGGACTGGGTGATCGCTGCACAGAGGTTCGAGGCATGACCCTAGTGACCATCTTGTGATCAGATCAAATCCCTTATGAAATAAAGTCGTTCCCTTGTGCTCCGGATCTGCGCACTTTGTGCACATAGTGCGGATGCGGTGACGCAGGGCGCCACCGGCCGCGAGCCCGCGGAAAATCCGCCGGGCCGGCGGACGGCCCCGGTTATGCTGCCTCGTCCGGCATGCCAGGGAGGATCCGCACCATGACCAGCACGACGTCGCCCTTTCCCTCGAGGATCGAACTCGCCGGGGAAGGCCTCGTCCTGCGCGACTGGACGGAAGCGGACCTGGCCGCGATGCCGGATCTGTTCGACCATCCCGACATCGCGTACTGGACGCCGATCGCCTCCCCCTTCGACGAAGCGGCCGCCCGTACGCGGCTGGAGCGGGACCGGCAGATGCGGGCCGACGGCACGACGATCCTGCTCGCCGTCACCGCCGACGGCCGCGCGCCGCTCGGCGAGGTGATGCTGCGGCGGGCCCCTGAGGGCGCGGAGGTCGGCTATGTGATCGGACCCGCGCACCGCGGCCAGGGGCTGGCGGTGCGGGCGGTCCGGGTGATGACCGCGTACGCCTTCGGGCAACTGGGCGTGCGGCAAGTGATCCTGGAACTGGAGGCCGAGAACGCCGCGAGTGTCGCGGTGGCCACCAGGGCGGGATTCCGCCTGCTCGACGTGCCGCTGATCGAGGGGGAGGAGAAGGGCCGTCCCTTCGCGCTGCAGACGTGGGGCCTGTCGCGGACGCCGTGATCGCGGCCCGTTCCTCCGCTGCCGCGGCCGGCGCCCCTTCGCCGTCGTGGTGAGTGAGTCCCCGTGGGCGGGTGTCATCGCGCGGACCGGGGCGATCCGGGCAAATGCCGTGACTGCGGCGGCCGCTGGGGGAGGCCGTGACTCGGCATCCCGTTGCCGACGGACCTCTTCGACCGCGGATTGATTGCGCGATAAGGTCATACGTATGCCAGCCGAGTCGCAGCCCACCGCCCGACTGTTCCCGCGACGCCTGCCCGCCGGCCGCTTGGGCGTCGCGGTCGTCTTCGAACTCGTCGACCTCATCGTGACAGGCCGGTTGAGGGAAGGCGAGTTGCTGCCGCCGGAGGGTCCGCTCAGCGAGCACTTCGGCGTGAGCCGCACGGTGCTGCGTGAATCGGTGAAGCGGCTCGAGGAGAAGGGCCTGGTGATCGTTTCCCAGGGTCGCGGCACCCAGGTGCGGGCGCCGGGCTACTGGAACATGCTCGATCCGGTGGTGCTGTCCGCGCTGATCGACAACGATGCGACACTCGGCGTCCTCGACGAGCTGACGATCGTGCGGGCGAGCCTCGAATCGGCGATGGCGGGCGCGGTGGCCGCCTCACGCAGCGCGGACGGGCTGAGGAGGCTGGAGAACGCGCTGGTCACGATGCGTGAAAGCGTGTCCGAGACGGACTCCTTCCGGCAGGCCGACGTGGTGTTCCACTACGCGCTCATGGAGATCTCCGGCAACCGGCTGGCGGAGAACATCGCCAAGCATCTGTACAAGCGGGCCGTGGAGTCCAGCCGCTACCAGGGCATCAACCCCCCTGACGCGGTCGAGCTGACGCTGCAGGAACACGCGGCGATCCTGGATGCCATCTCCAGGAAGGACGTCGCCGCGGCCCAGAAGGCGATGCACGATCACATCCACGTCTCGTGGGAGCGCCGCCGGCTGCCCGACCACGCGCCGAGGGCGCGCGGCCGGGCGCTCGATCAGGACAGCGAGTAGACGTCGGCGGCGTTGCCGCCGAACACCCGTGCGCGTTCCGAGGCGGAGAGCCCCCCCAGCAGCGTCTCCAGAGCGGACTTCCAGGGCGCCGCTCCGCCGCCGAGTTCGGCCAGCGGCCAGTCGGAGCCGTAGAGCAGACGCTCGGCGCCGAAGTATCCCAGAGCGATCATCACCGGTGCGGCGAGATCGTCCGCGCGCCATGATCCGGGGGCGAGGCCCGACGTGAGTCCCGAGACCTTCGCGACGACGTTCGGCTGCCGCGCGAGCTCCCGCAGCCGCGCCGCCCACATGCTCCGGTCCTGCCCGGGCCCGGGCGGACCGCCCAGATGGTCGAGCACGAAGCAGAGGCCGCTGTGGCGCGCGGCCAGACGGGTCGCCTGCGGGAGCTGCCACTCACGCACGACGAGGTCGAAGCAGAGGCCCTCCCGCTCGAGGACGGCGAGGCCCGCACCGATCTCCTCGCGCGTCATCCACTCAGGGTCCGGGTCGATGTGGACCAGATGCCGCACCCCGACGACGGGGACAGCGGCGTTCTCGCGGATCCGGTCGAGCTGAGGTCCGACCTCCGCCGCGAGGTCGACCCACGCGACGAGGCCGGCGACGGCCGGCGAGTCCAGCCCGGCGAGCCGGATGCTCTCGTCGAGGCTGTTGCTCGACTGCACCACCACGGCACCGTCGAGACCGGTCGAGTCCAGCATCCCGCTCAGATCGGGGGCGCCGAAGTCGCGGGCGATCGGCGCCATGGTCTCCGGGTCGATCCAGTCCTGCGGGTCCACGGCCCGGTTCCACAGGTGCACATGGGCGTCGATGCCCGCACTCATGCGAGGTGCCACACTTCCTCGACGGGCTGCCACAGCGCCCCGGGATCACGCTCCTCCGCGATCCTCACCTGGCACGGGTCGGTGTGCGTCCACCATTCCTGCGACGCCGGGTCGTCGGCGATCCGCCGCATGTCCGCCTCGTGGTCGTCGCCGACGTACTCGTAGTAGGCGAACAGGATGTCGCCGAAGATGAAGATGCTGTAGTTGCGCACGTTGCACTCGGTGAGCTTGCGCTCGACGCTCGGCCACACGGCACGGTGCAGCGCCAGGTACTCCTCGCGCTTGTCGGGCCGCACACCCACGACGAAGGCCCTGCGCTCGGGTCGATGGGTCATCGGGTTCGGCCTCCGGTGTGCGTCGGGTCGTCGATCACGTCGGGTTCGGCCACCAGCCGCAGGGCGGCGCGCTCGGGCCGGATGTGCGGGCCGGTCGCCGCGGGCCGGGGCGGAGCGGCGTCGGCCGGTGACATCCGGGACTCGTCGACGACGATCCCGATGCCCGGGCGATCGCCCAGGACGATGCCTCCGTCGTCGAACTGCTGGTCGACGTCGAGACCGACGGGGAAGTGAAGGTCCTGGACTTCGAAGGTCAGCAGGTTCGGTACGGCGGCGGCGGCGTGCGCCACCGGGTTCGCGTTGTACGCGACGGGACTCACCGGCAGGTCGTGGGCGTGCGCGAGCGTCGCGACGCGGAGGAAGTGGGTGATCCCCCACACGTTGCCGACCTGCACGATGTCGACCGCGTTCGCGTCGAGCAGAGGGCGGTACTGCTCCAGCCCGGTCAGGTTCTCGCCGCTGGCGATCGCCGCGCGTACCTTCCCGCGCAGCGAGGCCATGCCGGCCGCGTCCCATCGGCGCAGCGGTTCCTCCACCCAGGTGAGGTCCATGCGCTCTTCGATGGCCGCGACGTACCGCGCCGCCTGGGCGTGGTTCCACGCCTCGTTGGCGTCGAACATGAGCGCCGGCCGGCGGGAGTTGCGGCTGAGGACGTCGCGCATGATCTCCAGCCGGGGCAGGTCGCGGTCGAGGTCGCGGCCGCCCTTGAGCTTGCCGGCCTTGAACCCGCGGTCCGCGAACCGGCCGTAGAGGACGACGAGTTCCTCGTCGGTCAGGCCGTACTCGAGACCGGACGCATAGCCCGGGACGAAGCGCTCGCGGGCGCCGAGGGTCCGCCAGAGCGGCTCGTCGGCGGCCTTGGCCTTGATGTCCCACAGGGCCATGTCGACCGCCCCGATGGTGCCGAAGGTGGATCCTGAGTGACCGGCCTTGAACACCCAGTCGAGCATGCGGTCGTAGAGCGCCGTGACCGAGCGCGGGTCGTCGCCCTCGATCGCGGGGAAGACACGGGCGATGTCGGCGTGGGCCCCGAGGCCCACTCCCTCGATTCCGCTGTCGGTCTCGATGATGAGGACGGGGACCGGCGTGGTGTGGCCGGACTGGACACCGTTGACGTCCCCGGTGATTCTGCCCCAGTCGTGAACGGTGTTCAGACTGCGGTACCCGGTGATCTTCATCGGCGGTGGTTCTCCTTGCAGGGGCGAGTGGTCATTCCTTGGTTCCTCCAGCTGTCATGCCTGCGACCAGGAATCGCTGGGAGAAGAGGAAGACGACCAGGACGGGCAGGATCGACACGATCGTCCCCAGCGCCAAGGTGGGCAGCTGGACGGAGTCGGATCCCGCGGAGCTGGGATTGAAAGCCGGGGTCGACGCCAGGAGCGAGGTGAGCCCGACCTGGATCGGATAGCCGTCGCTCGAGGGCAGCATCACGAACGGGAGGAAGAAGTTGTTCCAGTTCTGTACGAAGCTGAAGAACGCCACCAGGGCGACGATCGGGGCGGCCAGCGGAAGGGCGACCCGCGAGAAGACCTGGAACCCGGTGCAGCCGTCGATGCGCGCGGCGGCGAGGATGTCACGCGGGATGCTGGTCGAGAAGTAGATGTAGGTGAGATAGACGCCGAACGGGAAGAACGACATGGGCAGGATCACCGACAGCGGGCTCCCGATCAGGCCGACGCTGTTCAGTTCGAGGAAGATGGGCAGCACCAGTGCGGTGTTGGGGATCAGCATGACGACGAGCGTCAGCACCAGCAGCGCCTGCCGGAACCTGAACTCCGTGAGCGCGAGCGCGTAGCCGGCGGGGATGCTCACGAGGACCGTGATCACCAGAGCGCCGATCGCGTACAGCGCGGAGTTCCCGATCCAGGTCGTCACCGCACCGTCCTGGAAGGCGAACAACTGGTGCCAGTTGGCGACGAGGTCCGACCACGACCCGATCGAGAACGGGTCCGCGACGACGAGCGTCTTCGAGGACTTCGTCACCGCCAGCAGCAGCCAGACGATCGGGACGGCGAAGAACAGGACGAAGACGGCGAGCAGGACGCCTGCGATGGACCGCCCGCTCCACCCGCTGAGGCTCGGCCGGCGGCGTGCGGCGGAGAGTGCTGCCATGGTCATTCCTTCTCGAACAGGCCGCCGCGGGTCACGAACACCCAGGACAGCAGGAGTGCGACGACCAGCAGGATCAGCGAGATCGCGGCCGCGCCGTTGAAGTCGTTCTGCTGGAAGGCGTACTGGTAGGCCAGCTGGTTGAGCGAGTAGTCGTTGGGGACCACCGCGTTGCTGGCCTGGCTGAGCAACTGCGGCTCGACGAACAGCTGGGTGCCGGCCGCGAGCGACATGACGCCCATGTAGGCGACCCACTTGCGCAGCATCGGAAGCTGGATCCGCAGCGCGATCTGGAAGGCGTTCGCACCGTCGATGCGTGCGGCCTCGATCACCTCGGTGCTGATGTTGTTGAGCGCGCCGTACATGATGAGGATCCATCCGCCGGCTCCGGTCCAGAACGCGATGATCGCGAAGATCGCCGGAAGGTTGCCGGGCTGGATCACCTGCACGAAGCTCTCGAACCCCATCGCCTTGAGCAGGCCGCTGACGGGGCTCGCGGTCGGATCGAGGACGAAGAGCCACAGCAGGACGCTGGACGCGCCCGCGAGCGCGCCGGGCAGGTAGTAGACGAAGCGCAGGGTCGTGCTCACCCACCGCACGCCGATGGCGTGGACCACCAGCGACAGGCCGACGACGAACACGACCAGCCCGAGGAGCCAGATGACGAGGTAGGCGGTCACGTGGAACACGGCCGGCCAGAACCGGAAGTCCCCGACGACCGTGGTGAAGTTGTCGAAACCCGCGAATCCGCCGTCGGCGTTCGTGAAGGCCAGGAACAGCGCGTAGAGCGACGGCACGATCCCGAAGACGACGGTGAGCAACGCGTAGGGCGAGACGAAGAGATAGCCGATCGGACTGCGAGCCAACGCGCGGCCGGCCGCCCGGCCGCCGCCCCGGCCGGGCCGCCGACGCCCCGAGGCGTCGACGGCCGGCCGGCCACTCGGAGGAGCCAGGGTCATGTCAGTTCACCTTGTATCCGTTGACCTTGGCCTGGTTCGCGATGGCCGTCTGCCAGTCCGGCAGTAGGTCCACGATCGACTTGCCGCCCGTGACGCCCGGGGTGATGGTCTTCGCCCAGATCGCCTCCTGGCTGTACGTGGGGTAGCCCCAGCCGTCCCAGACCTGCGACGCCGCGGTCACCACCGGCTGCAGCGGGGTGGCGTAGTACTTGCTCGCCTCCTGCTTGGCGACCCACTTCTGTGCGGCGGGCGCGTACGCCGGGTACCCCGGTGCGACATCGACCTGGTACGCGTCGTCCGTGGTGACGAACTGGACGAACTTCTCGGCGGCCTTCAGGTTCTTCGAGTGGCTGGAGACAAACCAGGTTCCGCCACCCACGTTGCCCGTCGCTGCCCCACTCTCGCCCTTCCACGGCAGCGGCGCGGCGACGCCGAGCTGCCCGGCCTTCACGTTGAGCGACTGGGGGTTGTTGAAGATCGCGCCGGCGTACCAGGCCGGACCCGGCATCATCAGCACCTTGCCCGTGTACTTCTTCAGGAACTCGGGGGTGAACACGCTGACCACCGGCACCGTCCCGTTGCCGCGGAGGGTGTCGAGCAGCGTGGCCGCCCGCTTGCACTCGGTCGAGTCGGTCTTCACGGAGACTGACTTGGGGCCGGTCACGTCATTGGCCTGGCACTTGCTGCCCCACATGAACACCTCGGGCGTCCAGGCGTCGCCGGCCGTCCCGACGATGTAGCCGGGGTGCTCCTTGGCGACCTTCTCCCCGAGCGCCTGGTACTCCTCCCATGTGGTCGGGAGGGTGTAGCCGAACTGGTCCAGCAGGGACTTGTTGTACCAGAGCACCGCCTGGGCGAGGTCGTTGCGCAGGCAGTACACGCGTCCTTCCACCGTGCAGGGGTTGAGCGAGCCCTCGGTGAAGTTGCCGAGCGTGTCCTTCGGGACCAGGCCCTTGTCGAGCACGGCCGCGAACGCCTGCTTGCCGCCGCTCTTCTGGCTGGCCCAGGCAGCGTCGTTGTTCTGGCTGGAGAAGACGACATCCGGCCAGCCGCTGCCGGCGCGGTCGAAGAGCTGCATCTTCGTCCGGAAGGAGTTGGACCCGTTGGCCGACCCGTCGTAGGTGACGACCTTGATCTTGGTGTCCGGGTTCGCCGTCTGGAACGCCTTCGCGGCGGCCTGCCGGTCCGCGTCCACCCAGACGGTGATCTCCGAGGATGCCTCCTGCTTGGCCTCGGGAAAGCCGTACGCGCCGTTCGCCGCGGTGCCCCCGCCGCCGCAACCGGCGAGGGTGAGGAGCGCCGTTGCGGCGCATATGACGGCGGCGGTCGACGTTTTACGGCGCGAGCGCACCGCAGTGTGGATTCCGGCCATGAGATGTCCTTGTCTTGTCGACTTCGTTGACGACTCTGCGCCAGGACTGTAGGGCATACGTATGATGTTTGTCATCACTTTGGGTGGCCCGTTGTTGTTCCGATTTTGACGGGTACGTCGAACGGCGGTCCTGTGCGGGTGGTTGGCGTCGCCCGCGGGCGTGAAGGCACGGTCCGTCGGCGGTCGGGGGCGCCGCGCGACCGGCACCCGGGAGCCCCTGTCGCCACGTCGTACGTGCTCACAGCGGTGGAGCTCAACTCCGCCGGAGCGACCGGAGATTCGGTGCCCCACGTGTTCCGCGACGCGGCCCCGGACGTCCGGACCGCGTTCGGCGGTCCCCCTCGGGCGGGCGGGTGGGGGCCGGCCGGTGCCACGGCCGGGGTGGGTCGGCCGGCGGCCCGGTGCCACGGGGGGATGCCGGGCGGGATCCGCACAGCGGTATCAAGTGCGGGCGGCACGCGGCGACTTTCAGCCATTGCCGGGTCTGTGTGCGCTTCCGCGGCGAGGCCACTGGGTGGTCGGGTCCGCGCAGGCGCCGCCGGCCCGTTCCTCCGCCTGATGCCGACCGCAGCGTTGCCCGGGGACCCGCTGCGCGCGGGGGAACCGGCCCGCGTCCCCGCCGAAGAGGGCGAGCGGATCCCGGTGACGTGGCGCCTCCGGAGCGGTGGAACCACGCTCTCGTGGCTGGTGGTGTGCAACGGGTCGCCGACCGGGGGCCGTCGGCTCCGACCCGTCCTGCCCCGGGCTGCCTCGACACCGAGGCAGCCCGGGGCCCGTGTCAACGCTGCTGTCCGTGCACCGGTCGTGCCGCGAGGGCCGGCCGCCTCGTGGAGGTCGCCGACGCCCGCGTCGCGAACCGGTCCCGTCGTACCCAGGGGATCGGCACGTGCACGTCCGTCAGACCGCACTCATCGGCCGAGCCAGCCACCGTCGACCGGCAGAACGGTTCCGGAGACGTAGCGCGCGGCGTCCGACGCCAGGAAGACAGCGGCTCCCGCGATGTCCTCCGCCGTTCCCCACCGCCCCGCCGGTATCCGCTCGAGGATCGCGCGGGACCGGTCGGGGTCGTCCTGCAGGGCCTGGGTGTTGTCCGTCGCGATGTAGCCCGGGGCGATGCCGTTCACCGTCACACCGCGTCCGGCCCACTCGTTCGACAGGGCCCGGATCAGCCCCGCCACGCCGGACTTGGCGGCCGCGTAGCCGGGCACGTTGATCCCGCCCTGGAACGAGAGCAGGGAGGCGGTGAAGACGATGCGTCCGTGCCGCGCCTCCAGCATCCGCCGCCCGAGGACCTGGCTGAGCACGAACGTGCTCGTGAGGTCCACTTCGAGCACTTCGTCGAACCATTCCACGGGGTGCTCGGCGGCGGGAGCGCGGCGGATGGTCCCCGCGTTGTTGACCAGGATGTCCACCGGGCGCTCGCCCGTGGCGAGTTCCTCGGCGAACCGGGTCACCTGCTGCCGGTCGGCGAAGTCGACGCGGTGTCCCGAGAACGCGCGGCCGAGCCGGCGCACGCGGTCGCCGATCGCCGATGACGCCGGATCGAGGGTGGCGGAGACTCCGACGATGTCGGCACCGGCGGCGGCCAGGGCCTCGGCGACGGCGAACCCGATGCCGCGCTTGGCCCCCGTCACGACCGCGAGGCGCCCGGTCAGGTCGAACGGGTTCATGACGCGCTCACCTCGACGAGCAGCTTCATCGCCTGCCCGGCCTCGAGGACGCCGAAGGCCGACTGGATCTCGGTCAGCGGCACGATGCCCGTGATGAGCTTCTCGGCCGGGATGGCGCCCTCGGCCAGGAGCTCGATGGCGCGCTCGAAGTCGTGGCGCTGGTAGACGCGCGCACCGAGCAACCTCAGCTCCCGCCAGAACACGCGGTGCAGATCGACGGGGCGCGGTTGCGAGTGGATGGCCACCACCACGAGCGTGCCGCGGACCTTCGCCAAGCCGGTGGCACCGAGCACGGCCCCGGCCGATCCGGAGACCTCGAACACGACGTCCGCTCCGGCGCCGTCCGTCCACTCCTCCACCCAGGCGACCTGGTCGACCGACGAGGGGTCCAGCGTCGTCAGCCCCATCTCCTCGGCGGCTGCCCGCCGGGTCGGGTCGATCTCGGCGATCACGACCTCGGCACCGGACGCGGAGGCGACGGTGGCGATGAGAACGCCGATCGGGCCCGCGCCGATGACGACCGCCCTGTCACCCGGGCCGAGTTCGGAACGCCGTACGTCGTGAACCGCCACCGCGACGGGCTCCACCAGGGCGGCGTCCCGCAGCGAGATCCCCGCGGGCAGCCGTACGAGTGTCGACGCCGGTACGTTCCAGAACTCCTGGAGGGCTCCGGGGCTGTCGATGCCGATGAAGTCCAGGTTCTGGCAGATGTGCTCGTTGCCCGCCCGGCAGGCCGGACACGTGCCGTCCCAGGCCAGCGGCATGACCGTCACCGCATCACCCACCGACCAGCCCTCCACGCCGGGGCCGAGGGCGACGATCGTGCCCGACATCTCGTGTCCGATCGTCGCCGACTCGCCGACCCGGCCGTCCATGTCCCCGTGGAACACGTGGAGATCCGTGCCGCAGATGCCGACGTAGGCCACGGCGATCCGGACCTCGCCCGGACCCGGGTCGGCCGGTTCCCGCTCCTCGACCGCCATTGTGCGCGCGCCTGTGTAACGTGCCGCCAACATACCGATCGGCTCCTCCTCGCCATGTCGTGGGCCGCACCGGCCCACAGCCCGCGCAGCCTAACAGGAAACATCATACGTATGCTCTCCTGATTACACTCCTCCTCGTGACCAGCAATCCACCGCCACGCGACCACGCATCCATGGAACCGACGCTGCCGACCCGGGGACTGCGCACCGGGCACCAGCTCACGGAGTTGGGCCTGGGCGCAGCCCAGTTCGGCAACCTGTTCACCGAGACGACCGACGACGAGTCCTGCCGCGCCGTCAGAGCGGCGGCCGAGGAGGGGATCCGCTACTTCGACACCGCCCCGCACTACGGCCTCGGGCTGTCCGAACGCCGCCTGGGGGACGCCCTCCGCACGGCCGCCCCGCGAGGTGCGATCCTCTCCTCGAAGACCGGGCGCCTGCTCGTGGACAGCCCGGAGACGAGTCACCGGCTCGACGACGACGGGTTCGTCGTGCCGGCCGCGAAGCGGCGGGTCTGGGACTTCAGTCGCGACGGGATCCTCCGTTCCGTGGAGGAGTCGCTGGAGCGGCTCGGGGCGGACCGGCTCGACATCGCCTATCTGCACGATCCGGACGACCACTGGGGGGCGGCATCGTCGAGCGGGATCTCCGCCCTGGCCGAACTCCGGGACCAGGGCGTCGTCGGTGCCGTCGGCGCCGGCATGAACCAGGCGGCGATGCTCGCCGAGTTCGTGCGGCGGACCGACGTCGACGTGGTGATGGTCGCGGGGCGGTTCACCCTTCTCGATCAGTCGGCTCTGGACGACCTGCTGCCCGTCGCCGCCGCCCGCGGTGTCGGCGTCGTCGCCGCGGCGGTCTACAACTCCGGTCTGCTGAGCACCAGGTCCGTGGACGGCTCGGCGCCCTACGACTACGGGGCGGCGCCGCGGGCCGTCGTGGAACGTGCCGCCCGCATCGCCGCCGTCTGCGAGCGGCACGGCGTGGAGCTCCCCGCGGCCGCCCTCCAGTACCCGTTGCGCCATCCCGCCGTCGTCTCGGTGGTGACGGGGATGCGCACCGAGGAGCACGTGCGCAGCAATGCCGCGCGGTACCGGGCGGAGATCCCGGCGGCGCTGTGGGAGGAACTGCACGTCACAGGGCTCGTCCCGGACCCGGTCCGGACGAGCCGGTCCTGAGGAATTACAAGTCATACGTCACACGAATCTTGTAGCAAACATCATACGTATGCTAACTCTGTGTCGGGCATCAACGCCCCTATCACAGGAAGCGATCGAACATGACATCGACGTCAGACTCGACCCGCTCGATGAGCAGACGACGGAGGCTCAGAGCCGGCGCCCTCGCGGCGTTCGGCGCCTGCGCCGTCATCGCGTCAGCGCTCATTCCCCTGCAGGCGCAAGCCGCGCCCCGGACGGTGTACTTCGCTGCCCCGGACGGCAAGGACGCCGGAAACTGCAGCGAGTCGAAGCCGTGCTCCCTGGAGCGGGCCCAGCATGTTGTCGGCCCGGCCACCAAGCACGGTGACGTGACGGTTCAGCTCGCCGACGGCACCTACCGCCTCGCCGAGCCCCTCCGGTTCGGACCCGACGACGACGGCGGCGACCACACCGTCGAGTGGACCGCCGCCCCGGGCGCCCACCCCGTCGTCACCGGCGCCTCGAAGGTCAACGGCTGGTCCAAGTCCGCGGCGGGCTCGGGCATCTGGGAAGCCGACACCCCCAGCGGCCTCGACACCCGCCAGCTCTACGTCAACGGCGTGATCGCCCCTCGCGCCGCCATTCGGCTGGCCAACGCGGACGTCACTCCCACCGCGACCGGTCTCACCATCAAGAACTCGGCCCTCAGCTACCTCGCCACGCTTCCCGACCAGGGGCGCATCGAGTTCGAGTCCCTCGGCGACTTCACGAACCGCTACTCGCCGGTCCAGAGCATCAGCCCCACCGCGATCACGATGGCGCAGCCCGCGTGGGACAACAACACCTGGGGTTGGGACACCGTCCAGAACTCGTTCCTGGCCGGTCCGAGCTGGTACCTCGACAACTCGCTGAGCTTCCTGACGCAGGTCGGCCAGTGGTACATCTCCCCGAGCGCCGGGAAGCTCTACTACAAGCCGGCGGACGGGGTCGACCCCAACCGGCTCGACATCGAGCTGCCCCGCATGGAGTCGCTGATCAGCATCGGCGGGACCTACGACGAGCCGGTGACCGGACTCGCCTTCAAGGGCATCCAGTTCTCCGGAACCTCCTGGCTCGGCCCCTCCACCGACGGGTACGCGGACCAGCAGAACGGCCTGTTCATCAAGGGCGCCTACGACTACCGCCCCGCCAACGCCTTCAGCAACTGCTCCCGCGGCTGTGAGATGTTCGAGCGGGCGCGCACCAGCTGGTACCAGGAGCCGGCCGCCGTGCAGGTCTCCGCGGCCAGCCGCATCTCGTTCACCGGCAACACGTTCACCAACCTCGGCCAGTCGGCGCTGGGCATCGGAAACGACGCGAACGCCACGGTGACCGGGGTCGGGCTGGGCGCCGGCGACATCGACGTGGTCGGCAACCGGTTCACGGAGAACAGCGGCCACGGCGTCGCGGTCGGCGGCGTGCTGCCCGACGCGCACCACCCGAGCGATCCGCGGATGACCAACCACGACGTCCTGATATCCGACAACACGATCAACCGCGTGTCGGTGGACTACAAGGACAACAGCGGCATCCTCAGCACCTACGTCACGGGTGCCCGCATCCTGCACAACGAGGTCTCCAACGTCCCCTACGACGGCATCGACACCGGCTACGGCTGGGGCATCAACGACGCCGGGGGGTCGAACGACTACGTCGACCGCGGCTACTACAAGTGGAACACCCAGTACACGACGCCGACGACGCTGAAGGACAACCAGGTCGAGGGCAACCTCGTGCACAACACGAAGGCGCGCTTCGCCGACGGCGGATCGGTCTACAACCTCTCCGCCAGCCCGGGAAGCGTGGTCTCCGACAACTACCTGTTCAACATCTCGGGAGTCGGCCTCTACCTCGACGAGGGCAGCCGCTCGATGACCTACGAGAACAACGTGGTCCAAGGCGGATCCTTCCTCTTCACCAACGCGTCCAGCCTCCGCAACAACACCAGTGACAACGTCATCCGGAACAACTGGTACAACTCGGGCGGCGCCTCGACGCCGAACGCCGCGGCGCACAACAACCAGCTGATCAACAACGTGAAGATCACCGGCGCCAACTGGCCGGCGGGCGCACGGGACGTGATCTGCCAGGCGGGTGTCGCACCGCAGTACCGGACCTCGCTCAACGCGAACCAGTTCGGCTTCACCGGGTGCCCGACCGGTGGACCGGTCGCACCGGCCTTCCGCACCGCCGGAAGCTCCGCTGTCAGCTCGTACTTCGGCCAGAGCGCGGGTGCGTTCGGGATCGCGGCGGCGGGCGCCGACGTGTGGGGCGCCGGCGGTCAGCACGACGACCAGTTCGGCGCGGTCTACGGGCCTGCCCCGTTCACGGCCGACTCGAGCGTGTCCACCCGGGTCGTGTCGGTCAACGACGCCAACGCCTGGGCCAAGTCCGGGGTCATGGTCCGCAACGACATGACCCAGGCGGGAAGTTCGGCCGGATACGCCGTCGTCGCGGTCACCGCCCGCAACGGCGTCGTCTTCGAGTGGGACGCCAACGGCGACGGGTACCTGGACACCGACGCCCGCGCCTCCGTCGACATCTACCGCCCCGTCTGGGTGAAGCTCACCCGGTCAGGCACCGCGTTCAGCGCCTCGTACTCCTACGACGGCGCCAACTACGTCCCGATCGGTCAGCCCGTGACGCTGGCCTCGGCCGCGGCGAAGCAGAACGCGGGCATCTTCTCCACGTCCCACGACGTCACGCAGTCAGCGATCAACCAGTTCGACTCCGCCTCCTTCACGGCCGCGACACCCCCGCCGCTCCGGGTGGGCTGACGGGCGCATGAGAGGCCCACGGCACCGAGCGTGACGTGCCGTTGACCATCAAGCCGTGCGGGGCGGGCGCAGGCCCGCCCCGCACGGCCGTCTCCGGGTTCGACAGGGCGGAGAGGCCGGTGACGACCCGCACGCGCCGGAGGGGATAATCGACGACCTGTATGCCTGCGCGGTCCGCTGCGCAACCCCAGCCTGCGCGTCATGGAGTTCCTGCGCCTACGTAAGTCTCCGCATCAGCTACGAGGTCGACCACTTCGGCGCGACCGCCAAAGCCTGCTTCCCCAAGGGCGCAGGATCCGGCACCGGTGCGAACCGAGGCGCCTTGGGCGGCTGGGGCGGTGACCTGAGCACGTCCTATGCGGAATGGCGCGACCACGCCGATGAGTACGCCGCTGGCTACCCGTGCTGCACCGACTACCTCGCCAAGATCAATGTCTCCTCGACCGTCTCTTTCAAGGACATGCTCGAGGACATCGACGGCTACCTTGTCGGTGTGGCGGTGCGCAACGATGTGCCGATCAACCAGGTGATGCGCAGTCACTTTGGGGGCGGCACCAACGCCGGCCACCTCAGCCGCTTCAAGGACTACTACAACCAGCGCCATGGCGGCAGCGTCGCCAACGTCTCGGCCACTGCGCGCAGCGTGCTCATCGACGTCGGTGACGACGACGAGTTGGGCGCGATCAGGACCGTGGCCATTCGCATGATCGCCGGTGTCGCCACGATGCTTCCCGGCTCCATGCCCGACGAGAAGCTCAACCCGTTCCTCGACGAGTACGCCGATACCATCCAGCGATTCGTAGGCAACGAGAACGCCAGGCGGCTGCCGCGGATCGCGAAGAACGGCTCCGAGAACTGATAGCAGGACCGTACGGAGGAACAGTGAAACCCGGGAACTGGGTCGTCGCGGCAGGAACCTTCCTGCTCCTCACGACACTGACGTTCGGATACGGCTTGTGGCACACGCTTGTCCTTGACAAGAGGGAATTCTGCACGGTGATCCTCCACCAGCGGTATGACCCGAAGTACGCCCTCAGCGACGAGCAGCTCTTCCCGCTCTCGCAAAAGTGCAACGCGTCGTACGACATGGTGCCGGCCTTCGTCAATCCGTCCATCGTCCTCTTCCTGGGGCTGACGATCCTCGGCGCCGGCGCCGGCGTCGGCGCAGCTGTACGGCGCCGTCGCGCGGCATTCCCTCGCTGAACTGATTCCCCCAGCCTGACCTCGGGAGAATCGCTCATGACGACACCCACCGTCCGCCCCCGGCGCCGCGCCGTTCTGGGCGCCGGCCTCGGCCTCGTCGGCGGGCTCGCCCTGTGGGGCACCGCCACTCCTATCGTCAGCGTTGCACCCGCGGAACGCGGTCGGCACCGGCCCGGCAACAAGAGCGCGAACGGCTGGCCGGTCATCGCCACGGCCAGCGCCCACCGGATCGAAGGCAGTACGGCGACCGCGGCCACCCGCGACGGTGACCTCGCCACCATCCTGCTCTACGTCACCTGGCGCTTCCACTACCAACCTCGCGTTCGGCCAGGGTGGAGAGGGCGGCTACGGTCCCTGTGCCCCGAGGGGGATACTGGCGTCCATGCGGCAGTTCGAGGCCGCCTGGGTACGGAAGGCGGGCAGGCCGCGCAAAACGCCGTCGTCGGCGGCCTGAGTGCACGCACGGCGGCCCGGATCCCCTCGGTGGGGGTCCGGGCCGCAGTACTGCGCCGTGGCGTATGTCAGGCGCGGCGGAAGTCCTCGAACCGGTTGCCGGCAGCCACGCGGGCCGTCTGCGGCTTGCCGGGAAGCTCCTTGGGGTCGAGCCGCGTCCGCTGCACGCTCGCCACGAAGCTGGTGAACGAGCCGGTCGAAGCAGCCGACGAGAAGCGGCTGAACAAGACCATCGCCCGCTACGGCCCCGTCGACCTCCTCTGTATCGACGAGCTCGACTACAGGGAACCGGACCGCCGCGGCGCCGAACTTCTCTTCCAGGTGCTGACCGAACGCCAGGAGAAAAACAGTGTCGCCAAAGCCTTCAACGAGTTCTTCGGCGGCTGACCAAGACCTTCACCGACCCCCGCCTCTGTGCGGCCGTCGTCGGCCGCCTCACCTTCGGCGGCACCATCGTCGAAACCGGCACCGACTCCTACCGCCTCGCCACCACCCGCGCACGAGCCGAAGAGCCGGCCAAGGCCGGCTGAGCTCAGGGCGACCACACATACGGCGTTGTCGTGGTGACCGCGTGCAGACCGAGGCGGGTGAGGATCGGGGCGCTGTCAGCTGAGGCGTCGACATAGACATGGCGGACGCCGCGGGCAGCAGCGAGTTGTGCTCGGTGGGCGACCATGGCCCGGTAGATGCCCTGCCCCCGCCATTCCTTGAGCGTTGAGCCGCCCCACAGGGCACCGAAGTCGATGCCGTCCTTGAACACCAGCCAGGCGGCGCAGACGACTTCGGTGCGTGCCTCGGCGACGAGGACGATGGTGTTCTCTGGGGCGTTGTCGATCCGGGCGGCCAGGTCGTCGGCGAGCCAACTCCGGTCCTCGCCCCAGACGGTGCTCTCCATGGCGGCGATGCGCTGGAGGTCTGACCTGGCGGTGACACGGCGGAGGGTCACGCCGTCGGGCAGGACGGGATCGGCGGCAAGGTCTGCGGACCGCCCGATGAGAACGGTCTCGCTGTCCTCGGCGAAGAAGCCGGCGGCCGTGAGCCGGTCGGTGAGGTCGGCAGGGAGATCATGGGCGCGAGTCTTCCATTCGACCGCCTCACCACGGGCAGCGTAGAAGTCTCGCTGCCGCGCTATGAGCGTGTCGAGTTCCGCTCCGCGCACACCGAGGTCGCGTGGGCCCGTGACGAAGCCACGGTGCCACCCGACGACACGGGTCAACGGGCCGTCCTTCTCGATGCGAGCACTGCCGCCAGGCGGGGTGACACCACGGAGCTGGGCGTCATACGCAGTGCGGAGTTCGTTGATCGGAGTGTCCTTCACTCGAACACCGTACGGACCGGGTCAAGCGATTAAACGCCGGTCGAAACCGCGCGAATATCAGGGGCTTCACTCGCACATTGCCACTGCCTGCCTTGACGGCCGGCCGCCCTGCGGGTGACTGGCCGTCCTCACGTTCGCATCCACACAGTGTCGTCATTTCTCATCCACATTCCATAGCCGGTTGATCACCAACCGCCTCCGGAGACCTTCGACAAACGCTGTCCTCGGAGATCAACGAAGCCAGCGGGTGGCCGTGCGCCGCTGCGCTGTCCTGGTTGGGGCCCTTTCGGACCCATCCGTAGGCGATGCGGCCCTCGGAACCTCGCGTTCGGCCAGGGCGGAGAGGGCGGCTACGGTCCCTGTCCCCCGAGGGGGATACTGGCGCCCATGCGAATCGACTTCGATCCCGAGGCCATGGGCCGCAACCCCTTCTACAAGCTGCGGACCTCGGTGGTCGTGCCGCGGCCCATCGCGTGGGTGTCGACCCTGAGCGAGGCGGGGACGGCGAACCTCGCGCCTGCGAAGTTCTGAGGAAAGCGGTAGCGGTCCCGAAGCACGTTAGCCCTGGTCAGGGGTCTGTGCAAGGTGGAAGTTCCACGGGACTGCGGAGGGCGGTCGGTTGCTTGGTCTGCAACGTCAGGACCGGTCGCCCTATGACCAGCGCCACCACTTCGTCCGGTAGTTGACTGGCCGGCGGCCGGAACCGGGGCGGCCGGTTCCGGAGCTTCCTCGTCGGCGGCTACAGCTCCATCCGCGACCAGCGGTCCGCCGGCCCCGCCAGTGGCGTCCACACTGGCCCGGAGCCCCGAACTCTTCAAGGTCCTCCAGTACGGCCGCACCGAGCTGGTCCTGCCCCGTCGGCTGAGCTACCAGCGGATGGTCGGTCACCATCCCCCGCAGGTCACCGATCTGCGGGTGCAACGCGTGCTCGGGCACGTAGATGCCCGGCAACGGTAGGAGCGGCGCCGCCTGTCTCTTACGCAGCCGTGACCAGACCATGTCGCCCCTCGCGCCATTCAGCAGCTCCCCGGCTGCGGACAACGATGGATGTGTAGACAGCCGATCCGGAGGGCTTCACGCTGGCCCGGAGGCTGTCCGGGCCGCGGCCAGGACAGCCTCCGCGCAGGATACGGCCCTGTCCTGCCCCACGTCAGGACGGGTGGTCCGGGTTCCAGGGACGGCCGACCGCGCCCCGGACCCGGTCGAGCGCGACTCCGTTGCCGACGCTCCGAACCGCACCTGGGTCGCGGACTTCACCCACGTCGCGGCCTGGGGCCGCACCGTCTACGTAGCCTTTGTCGTCGACACCTTCTCCCGCAGCATCCTCGGCTGGTCCGCGGCCACTACCAAACACACCGAACTTGTCCTGGCCGCAGTCGAAATAGGCCTGTGACAACGCAACCGGGAGGCCAACTCCCACCAGCCAGGCCAGCTGATTCGTCACAGCGACGCCTACGACGACGCCCTGATGGAATCCACGATCGGCCTGTTCAAGACCGAACTGATCAAGCCCCGCTGGCCCTGTCGAATCCTGCCGGAAGTCGAACTGGCCACCGCCGAATGGGTCGACTGGTACAACCACCACCGCTTCCACGGTGAGATGGGCCACGTCCCACCCGCAGAATACGAAGCCAACCACTACCAGACCGACAAGAAACCCCAGGTCACAGTCAAGAGCTAGAGTCTCCACCAGACCCGGAACGGTTCAGACGCCGAGTGCGCGCTGAAGAGCGTGTCCTTCATCGGCGTCTTCCCGCCCGACTCCAAGGACCAGATCGACGTTCCGTGGAAGGCCGACGAATGCAGCGGCCGTGGCGTCCACGCCCTTTCCGTCGGCCCGATCCACGCCACACGCTGACGTTCCGTTCGGGTGCGGCGGTGCCCGGGAGCCGTTCGCGTCGGTGTCATGAACGCGCGCAGTCCTGGCATGATGCCCGCATGCGCGTGTGGATGCCGGTCCCGGACCGGGACTTCGACGTGACCGAGGTCGCCGTGCCGTGGCACGTGCTCACCGAGGCGGGTCACGAGGTCGTGCTCGCCACCGAACGGTCCGGCACCCGGCCCGCGGCCGACCCGCGGCTGCTGGACGGGGTGGTGTTCGGCCGGCTCGGCGCCGCCGCGGAGGCCAGGCACCGGTACGAACGGCTCACCCGCAGCGCCGCGTTCGAGCACCCGGTGGGCTGGGAGGACACGGACGTCACGGCGTTCGACGGGCTGCTGCTGCCCGGCGGGCACGCGCCGGGAATGCGCCAGTACCTCGACTCGGCCGTGCTGCGTGAGCAAGTGGCCCGGTTCTGGGCGCTGGACCGGCCGGTCGGCGCGATCTGCCACGGAGTACTCGTCCTGGCCCGCACGCGGGATCCCGCCACGGGCCGGGGCCTCCTCGCCGACCGCCGCACCACCTGCCTGCCCAAGTACATGGAGCGCACCGCCTATTGGACGACCGCCTGGCGACTCGGCCGGTACTACCGCACCTATCCGGCGTACGTGGAGGACGAGGTGCGCGGCGCGCTCGCCGACCCGGCGTCGCAATTCGAGCGGGGACCCCGCGTGCTGACCCGGCGGGGAACCGCGGACGACGACACCCACGCGTTCGTCGTCGAGGACGGCCGCTACCTGTCCGCCCGATGGCCGGGCGACGCGTATCTGTTCGCCCGCCGCTACCTCGCCCTCCTCGAACGGCACACAGCGGGCTGAGATCCAGGGTCCGCCTGCGCAGCTGAGGAAAGTTCATGGCCATTCTGGACGGGGCCATGTGGAAGGACGAAGAATTGAGGCGACTTGTTCCCGAGCGACGGGCGCCCCGGGCTCCCGCCCGCCCAGTTGGCCGCGGTGAGCGTCCTGCAGTCCCCTTGGACCTTTCCGACCAGGCCGGACGCCGCCCGAGTAGCCGAAGGAGGAAGGCGACTCGGGCGGGACGATGCCTCAGGCATGCCGTGGTCGACTTGCACGACATGTTCAACGTGATTGCCTACATGAACCGGACGGGAATCTCTGACGGGGGCGGTCCGGTAGTCCGACACTTCGGACTGCGCGATCCTGGGTGAAATTTGGCGCTGAGATTCTATGAGAGCTTGGACACCCTCACGAAAATACTGGAATGTGATGTGGGCGCGAGGACCGGTCAGTCTAGGACGCCTCGCTCAACATGCAGTGGCGGCTGGGCTGCGGTTGGCGAGACTGGCACTCGTTAGGTCGCTCGGCCTGGCAACCGGACGCCGTCCAGAGTAGATCAGGCATCCGTTGGTCCTGATCAGGCACCCAGCACGGCGTACCGCGATAACTCTTCCAGCCGAAGGCGGAGATGACGCAGATGACGCAATCCGTGCTTAGGCGGAAAGCCCTCGCGTACTTCCAGATCCCTTTAAGCCCGTACGAGGCACCGAAGTCGGTGCCGGGTGGCAGGCGAGAAGCTCAGCAGCTCCGCAGCCGCGCTCATTCAAAAGGTGACTTTATCGAGGCGACTCGAATATGGCGAACGGCTGTGGTGCTTATCGAACGTCTTGATCGAACTGCCTCCGCGTTGCCTCGCTGTCTGGTGGTGTCGATTGCCTTCGTGAATAAATTCCCCTATTTTGCAGACGGTTCGGACTTCGGTAGATCGCTCGATTATCGGACGGATGTCGTGGATGTTGTAAGTGCAGTAAATACTGGAAGGCGGACGTGAACCTCCCAGCGGGCGGCGAGGCCGCTGAAGCCGATTCGATCGTCTATGCATGGGTTCTGAGGAAGCGTCAGGTTGACTTGACGTTAATGCGGCAGGAACTGGATTTGCCTATGGTTGAACTGGAGAAGAGCCTGGAGCGGCTTTGTGGTGTGGGTTTGGTGGTGCGCCCTGACGGTGACCATGCATCTGGATTCGCGGTGGATCCTGCTGTTGCCATCGCGAAGCTGACAGAGCCGATTGCGTCGCGCATGCGAGAGGAGGAGCGTCGCATTCTGGAAATTCAAGAAGAGCTGTCGCGTTTTGCTCCCCTGTACGCGGAAAGTAGTGGCTCTACGCAAGGGCTGGAAGTCCTCGGGAGTCTGACCGAGGTACGGGCGGCCCTGAACCGCGAAGCCGATTTGGCTCGAGATGAGATGATCACGTGTCAACCGGGCGGGGGTTCACGCAAGCCGGAAGCCATGTCCGAGGCGATGCACCGCGATGCCGCGCTCCTGGACCGGGGTGTGTCCATTCGTACGCTCTATCATCATACTGCCCGGTTCAACGGACCCAGCCAGGCCTATGTGGCAGCTGCCTCGGCGCTGGGAGCACAGTACCGAACCCTTCACGAACTCTTCGGACGCATCATCGTCTTCGACCGGCGCATCGCATTCCTTCCCGTGCAGGACCAGTCCTGGGGCGCGGTCGTTCTGAAGGAGCCCTCGACGGTGGCGTACCTGTGCGACGTCTTTGAAGAGGCCTGGGAGCGCGGTACGCCGTTCGTGGATGCCGCAAGCCAGGGCCTCGAACAGGTATCGCGCGAGATACAGGAGACCATCGTGCGCCTGATGGCCGAGGGACACAAGGACGAGGTGATAGCGCGTCGCCTCGGGATGTCCTTGCGTACTGCGCGGCGGCACATCGCCGACATCATGGAACAGTTGAAGGCGACAAGCCGCTTCCAAGCAGGTGTGGCCGCGGCAACCCGAGGATTCGCAAGGCGTACGACTGCCGACCGGGATGGTCGCGTCCGAGGGGACGCGGACGAGACCAGACCACCGCGTTCGTTGGACGGTTATCCGGCCCGCGACCGGGTCTCCGACGGCATCTGAGGCGCTATTCGCCACTCGGGGACTGGCGGCCGCGCCAACGGCGCCGAGGACACTGTTCGTTGCAGTGTGCAGCCGACAGACGTGTTACTGCGTGGTGCGCTCTGCTACCTGTTGGCGGTCGCCGATGAAGGTGAAGAGGTAGGTCGACGGCTGTACGACCGGCTGGATGATCCACGAGTAATTCGGCGGGATGTACAGGACCTCTGTCGAGCGGAGTTGGAAATGCACGGCGTTCTCGGTCGGCAGTGCTTGCAAATCTTCGCCGGGGCCGGGCAGCAGGGTCCAGAGGCCGCTGCCCGACGTTTGATGGACGAGGGTGTCGCAGGGAGCCCGGGCGGCCCGGACGCTGAGCGGCGCGCGTTCACTGGGGACGGTTTGTACGGCCCGTCCCAAGAGGCCGGCAAGCCCCAGGGCCAAGAGTTCCCGATCTGCTTCTGCCGCGAGGGGGTCGCACGCCGGGTGGTCGTGCTCAGGCCACACGACCCCGGGCGCTCGTCCCAAGAAGACCGATGCGAACGCGGCTACTTCCTGACAGTGCAGCTCTGAGTCGGTGGTCTCCACCGGCCTCCCTTCATCGCAGGAATCCTGCGCGCAAAGCGACAGGGTCGTCGTACAAGCAAGATGCATTGTTCGTGGATGTCGATAAGGGGTAGCGCGGGTGTATGCGGGCCGCCAACCGGTCCTGCACCCTGCTCTGGACGTCGGACTTGCCGGCCCCGTGGCGCTCGCCGCGTGGCCTGTCGTGGGATAGCTCAATGGTTCTGGGCCGCGCCACACCGCAGGCTGCGGACGCAGACGTTCGGCGGCGAGGCCGCTCGCACTGTGTCCCGTTCTCACTTCTCGCCGACGTCGTCGAAGTCCAAGCACTCCACCTTCCCTCCACTCCAGCTGTTCCGTGAGCTTGAAGTCTGGTGCAATCGTCCGGGGTGTCGTTGGGACGGCGCAGATTGACGCGAAAGCTCCCAGGCCATTTGGTGCCTTGACGGCCGCGCAGGCCGGCGGGGTCGAGAGAGGCCAGCGACGGTGCATCTCGTTGATCATCGAGGGGATTTCCGGTGGACACAAGTCACGAGAATTCGTGCCGCGTAAATCCC